>CAJXRU010000157.1 GCA_913060565.1 uncultured Gammaproteobacteria bacterium
GATTTCATTCCACTCATATTCATTTATATTTTCAATCTTTTGCGAGTTTAAAATTTTGTAACTTTCATCTTCATCAATATTTCTGCTATGAAAATCTTTAACTTCTAGTTGGTTGTCTATATATTCTTCCCGAGCCTCTTTCCAATCATTTTTTCTAATGTAGAAAGGTTTGGATTGATTCAGTACAGTCAATATTTTTTTGTAACTACTAAATTTTAAGGCGCGGATTTTACTATCTTTTAAAATAGAAAAAATTGATTGGAAGAAATACCCCAAAACGATAAATGCATATACCAAAATCATAATATTTAGATCGTTTTTCGGAGTTAATGCGTTTACGGCTTTTCCCTTAGAGTAGGATATATCAATGTTCGACTCTTTAATTTCTTCATTTATCAATGTTTTAATTATATAACTAAATTTTGATTCTGGTGGGAGAACAGAGTATTTAGCTTGTAAAGATGTTTCCGAAATATTTTGTGTAACTTTATCATCTATAAAGTTCTTAACTAAGCTAATCTGTTTTAACTTTCCATTAATTTTTATCCCAATGGATTCTATTGCCAAGTCTCCACTATTTAAAATAGTTAACTGCTGAAGACTTTCCTTAATTTCACCTTTTTCAACAGTTAACGGCATTGAGTCAGTAAGGTAGTATTGCAGTTCAATTCTATCTTTTGTTAAATAAAAGACAGAGTATCCAGCCAGAATAGTCACAATTAGCGTTATAATTGCGTTCACCATACTTCCTTTCAAAATTTATTCCTTAATCTAAACTTCATGAACTCAACATCTTACAATATTTAAAAGTATCTATCTGAAATATTTGACCTATTAATTAATCTTTTATGATTACAAACGCCTCATCTACGATTTCTCGCAAAGACGGTTTATTAATAGCCTGCGCACTTAGTCTAGTCACGATACGTGGTTGCAGCACGTCGTTTAATTGATTGGGGTCGTTAACCGTTGGATCCAACCACATATCATATTGATGCGGCGCTAACATGGCTGGGCTAGCTTTGGTGTGAATGTTGGCAAGTTTTGGATGCGGTGCATTGGTGATAATAGAACATGAATAGGCTAACTCACCTGTTCTTGGGTGGCGCCATAAACGATACAATCCAGCAAAGGCTAAGGCTTCTTCAGTGGCAGTCATGTTGTGATAGCTTACGGCTTTTTTATTAACGAATTGAGTTTCACCAAAGCCTGATGCTGGAATAATGCAGCGTTGACTGCGATAAGATTGATACCCTGCACTGCCTGCTTGGTTCACCTTGTCATAACGGGTATTAAATGATGTATAGCGTGATGGTTTAAAGCCCTCATCATTTACATCAAGTAATAACCACCATGTGGCATCTTGTAACCGACGCTGTCCTTGTTCTTCAATGACGACAGAAACGGACTGACATGGCGTAATAAAAGGTGAATGGCGCTGTTCTTGCGGATTAGCAACGTCTAAATCTTTTAATAGCAACTGAACAAATGAATCATCATTAACATTAAATCGTCCACACATAAAAAGCTCTATCTTACTGAGTATTACTACGCACTGTATATTTGAACAGTAAATAATTCAAGCTGTGAATTAGATTTAATCAGTATATAATTTTGCCAACTCGACATTGATAAGGAATTTCATGGACATCATATTATTACTTGTTATAGAAGCACTTACAGTTGGTTTTGCATTATTTTTAGCAGGAAAGCTCACCACCATTGAGATAGATTTTAAAGAAGCTGTTATTTGTGTTGTTACATCATCGTTAGTTGGATTGGTTCCAAGCATTGGCTGGATCTTATCAATCATTGTGTTTTTTTATTTACTCAAACAATTCACCGCGGCTGATATTTGGCCAGATCTTATTTTATTAGTGGTGGTTAGTAAGTTGATTGGGTTGATGATGGTGGCTGCTGTTACGTCTATATTCTAATAATAGATATCTACTAATAGCCTATCAGACGGCCAGTATTATTAGTGTGTTTTCATGCGTAAGGTATCGATAATCTCGCGTCGCTGAATTGGTGAGAACGCATAATAATTAAAGGTTATCCTTTGTTGATCGCGTCCTTTCAAAATAACCGTACGAAACAAGCCTAAGAATGTGCTCGATACTTCAAATCCATGATAATTTTGCCAGCTCATTGTTTCTTTTTCGCCATAGTTGATATAGCTAATTGCGCAGTCTGAAACCTCTATGCCGTGTTCTATTAGTTTTCCTTTACCAGTATTAAATACGGCAAGCCAAATAATCAGTAATGCAGGAATACCAATGTAAATGCCAGCATAAAGATATAGGCTTTTTTGATTTAAATCTGGTTCTTTCAAACTGAATATTGCGGTGATTATGGCTCCAAGAACAATAGACATAAACAACAGCGCACTTTGATTAATGTGGTAGATAATATTCTGCCAACGGCTTTGTTGATAAACTTTTTTCATCGTGTGTTTTAATCCGTTAAAAAGAACGTGACATTGGTGACTACACGTACATCTTTTTGAATTTTCTTGTCATCACCGTAATTACTGCCGACATCTCTGATGATAAAACCACCTTGCCTTGCGCTTCTGATACCACCGACGGTAACACCCGCATTTTGGGCAAATTCATTGGCGGCAAGTCTGGCATTTGTTGTGGCTTCTTTAAGCATACCGGGCTTTATATCATTAAGTTTTGTGAAATGATAAGACGGCGGGTTATTTGTTAAATCGAGTCCTTGAGCAATAAGTTTGTTAAGTTTAGCTCGCACTTTAGCAACAAGATGTACTTGATTCGTTTCAACATCTATCTTGCCAATTAAATAGTGCTTTTCTTCAACGAGTTTCTGGTTTTCGTCGCGATATTCTCTTTTACGATAATCCAAAACACCAGGTTTGATTTCACTATCTGAAAAGCCACTGTCTTTAAGTAACTGAATAATAGTTTCTTGGTCTTGTTCAGATGCACTGTATAACGCTGGAATATCTGCTTTTTTATTGCCAGTAACGCTGTATTCAATGCTCCAATAGGCTTTATCTGACTCAACACGGCGCTCAGCTAACCCTTTAACAACCGCGGTATTTAGCGCTATTTTTGATTTATATAACGTTTGGCTAATGAAAAAACCTGACAGTGCAATACCAATGGCTAGAAATAGTGCACCAATGATCCATGCCTGTTTATTTTGAGAGTCACTCATTATATATCCCTATATCAAAACCAATTTTTAATAGGTCACAAACATAAGTGAAAAGTGATTATATTGCAAAGAGTTAATCAGTATTTTAGCTTGAGCTTTCTCTCTAACTCCTCCTTAAAAGATCACTTTTAGTTGCAAATTTACGATTAAAATAATATAACTGTACGTATATACAGTTATATTTATGAGGTGTGTGTTATGCATACTGATCTTGCTCCTTTAATCGACGGCCGTCATATTTGGTTGGGTTCACAACAAGCGATTACTGATGATAATCAGCCAACAGGATATGCGCTGCTTGATAAAAAACTAAGAGGTGGCTGGCCTCAATATGGTGTGATTGAATTGCAAACGGCTAATGGTATTGGAGAGTTGCGCTTACTGGCTCCTTTTTTATCGGCAGTCGCAACAACGCAGCAACTCATTATGTTTATTAACGCCCCCAGTATTATTAATAGTCAAATGCTTGCTTTTAATGACATTGAGCCCAGTGCAGCAGTGATGATAACCACCAATGATGACAGCCAACAGTTATGGAGCGCTGAGCAAAGTTTACACAGTGGTTGTGTCAGCATTGTTGTGTTATGGCAGCAACAATTTAGTAGTTGCCAAGTTAAGCGCCTAAAACTCGCCGCAAAAGCAGGAAGATCCCGTTTGATCGTTATTCGCCCTCCAAACCAACTTAGTGCCCTACCAGTTAATTTAACGCTTGCACTGATGCCAAGTGATAACGGATTAGATATTACGATAAAGAAACAGCAAGGCCATTGGCCACAGCCGATGTTTACGCTTGATATGAGTCAGCAATGGCCAGATCTTGTTACTCATAGAACCTACGATAATGTTATTGCATTAGCTAAGCGTCGAGTCAGCTAATGTTGTGGTTATATGTCGACTTTCCGCAATTACAGCTCGATAACGTTGATGACAAGCTATGTGAAGAACAAATACCAATAATTGTTGTTAATGGCCAGCACAATGCGGTCGTACAGGCTAATCAAGCGGCAATTGATTGCGGTGTTCGCCTTGGTTTTGGCTTAGGGCGTGCGATTTCACTTAGCCAGCAGATGCAAGTGATTAACTACGACGAGAAACTCACGAATAAGCTGTTAGCGCAAATATCGCAGTCTGCTTATCAAGTTATTGCTGATATTGCTCTGATGCCGCCTCATGGACTTTTATTACGTTTGAGCCCTATGTTTGTACTCTATGATGACTTAGCAGGATGTTGGCAGCGTGTTCAAGAGTGGCTGAATAATTTACAAGTCAGTTATCGCGGAGCAACAGCGTTCAATCCTCAGGCTGCTAAGCTCATTGCTAGCGCCCAAGCATTGTCGCAGACACAAATTAGTGATGACAAGCATCTTATTAACCAATGGTTATCAACGACCCCTATTAATGCGCTTAACACCAGTGAGAAAATTATTGAACAGCTGTTAGCCATTGGCATTAGCAATGTTGGTGCATTATTCGACTTACCGATGGCACAACTGGCACGTCGTTTTGATAGTGATTTTTTAACTTATATCAGTCAAATCAAAGGAGAGATTCCGCTAGCTATCGATTTTTACTTGCCGCAAACCCCCTTCTGTTTTTATCGCGATCTCAATTATGAGCTTCATACGACAGTTCATTTAACACCTGTGTTAAGTAAGATACTGGATGAGTTATCAAATTATTTACGGGTTAGAGACAAACTGGCGTTGTCGATAGAATTAACATTAAAGTTACGTGATAAACCGGCGCTTATCGTCACGGTTCATAGCAGCCAAGGAGAGCAATCAGCAGCGGCATGGTTGACATTAACGCAGTTACAATTAGAACGTGTTGAATTAACCGCCCCTGTGATTTCCCTTGAAATTAATTGTCACGACACCAGCAGTAAAACAACCGTCAGTGAAGATTTATTATCTCAAGCCAGTCATGGTGCTAAGCGGCAGCGTTTATCTAAAGCGCAGTTACTGAGCCTGTTACACGCTAAACTTGGTGAAGACAATGTGACTCAACTTGATTATCACAGCAGTCATTTACCTGAAGTGGTTAATGGCCTTGCGGTTTCAACGCCACGCAGCCGTTGTGAGGCTGTTGAACTATCGAGTATTACCGAACAAGTGCGTGGCGGTTTGCGCCCAAGCTATTTATTGAATAAACCAGAGCCATTAACAATGACGGTCAGTATTTTTCACGGACCAGAACGATTATGCAGTCATTGGTGGCAAAAAAGCCCTGTAACACGCGATTATTATATTGCCAAAAACAGCCAGCAGCAGTGGTGTTGGGTTTTTAAAATTCCCAATGGCCAATGGTTTTTACATGGCTATTTCGGGTGATATGCGATGAGTTATAGCGAGTTATTTTGCCAAAGTAACTTCTCGTTTTTAACGGGAGCATCTCAGCCGCAAGAGCTTGTCACTCAAGCGGCGTTTTATGGTTATGACGCCATTGCGATTACCGATGAATGTTCAGTAGCTGGGGTTGTGCGTGCTTATAGTGAAATAAAAGACAATAAACTCAACATTAAGCTTATTGTTGGCGCCATGTTCAGACTTGTAGACTTAAAAGTGGTGGTGCTATGTCCCGACCGTGAGGCTTATGGTGAATTGTGCCGTATTATTAGTAATAGTCGCCGCCGAGCGAGTAAAGGCCATTATGAGTTATCAACGTGGGATCTGATGTCGTTAAAGCGTGCATTACTGCTTTTTATTCCCAGTGGTAATCCTAAAAGCGATGAACATTGGTTAACCTGGTTAGTAAAGTACCATCGCGATCGTTTGCATATCGGATTAACATGCTACCTCACGATGGGTGAATCTCATTATCATCGTCATTGTATGGATTTGGCTAAAACTCATCAGCTAGATGTTGTGGCTTGTGGCGGCGTATTAATGCACAGTAAGAAACGTTTAGCACTACAACATACTCTACATGCTATCAAAGCAGGCTGTGACATCCAGTCACTTGGCAGCAATGCTCTCTCTAATAGCGAATATGCCCTTAGACCATTGCATCAACTTGTTAAACTCCATCAAAGTGAATATTTAATTAATGCCTCTTTGCTGGCTAATCGTTGTCATTTTGATTTATCACAGCTGCGATATGAATATCCCAGTGAAGTACTGCCTTCAGAACTCTCTGCTGATTCTTATCTGCGTTTATTGGTGGCTAAAGGCATTAAGAAACGCTTTCCAGCAGGCGTTGATGAACATATTCAAGCAACTATCGATAAAGAACTATCACTGATAAAGGAGCAATCGTATCAATACTTCTTTTTAACTGTGTATGACATTGTGCAATTTGCTAAGCGTGAAGGCATTTTATATCAAGGTCGTGGCTCAGCGGCTAATTCCATTGTGTGTTATTGCTTAGAAATCACTGCCGTTGACCCACGGCAGATATCTGTATTATTTGAGCGTTTTATTTCTAAAGAGCGCAATGAGCCGCCAGATATCGACGTCGATTTTGAACATCAACGCCGTGAGGAAGTTTTTCAGTACATTTATCAAAAATATGGTCGAAAACGTGCTGCACTCGCCGCTACGGTCATTACTTATCGTCTTAAGAGTGCAATTCGTGATGTAGGAAAAGCACTTGGCCTTTGCGAAACTCAGCTTGATTACTTTATCAAAAATTTAAACCGCCGTGACCAAACAACACCTTGGTATGAGCAGCTTAGCCAACACGGCTTAGATTTATCCACTACTCTTGCTCAACATTTTGTTGATTTAGTCCATGAAATTTTAGGATTCCCACGCCATTTATCACAGCATGTCGGCGGTTTTGTTATTTCATCGGGCCCGCTGTATGAACTCGTGCCTGTTGAGAATGCTGCCATGGTTGATCGCACGGTGATCCAGTGGGACAAAGAAGATCTACAAACGTTAGGTTTGCTTAAAATCGATGTCCTCGCCCTTGGCATGCTTAGTGCCATTGCTAAAAGTTTTGCCATGCTCAATAAACATTATAGGCATGATTACAGCATCGCAGATATCACCCGATACGGTGATGACCCTCAGGTGTTTTCAGATATTTCTCGCGCCGACACTGTTGGTGTGTTCCAAATAGAATCGCGAGCGCAAATGAGCATGCTGCCGCGACTAAAGCCGCAGTGCTACTACGATTTAGTGGTGCAAATAGCCATTGTAAGACCAGGGCCTATTCAGGGTGATATGGTGCATCCTTATTTAAAACGGCGTGACGGCATAGAAGCCATTAGTTATCCATCAGACGCAGTAAAGGCAGTGTTAGAACGCACACTCGGCGTGCCAATTTTTCAAGAACAAGTCATCAAGCTAGCCATGGTGGCCGCAGGATTTAGTGGTGGTGAGGCGGATCAGTTACGCCGAGCGATGGCAAAATGGCAACGTAATGGCAAACTCTACCCATTTAAAGAAAAACTACTAAACGGCATGAGTGAACGCTGTCTCTTATACACATCTCCGAGCCCACGAGACTAGGCATGAT
>CAJXRU010000158.1 GCA_913060565.1 uncultured Gammaproteobacteria bacterium
TACGAGATCATGCCTAGTCTCGTGGGCTCGGAGATGTGTATAAGAGACAGGTGCATTTTACGGTGCCAGCTAAGCCGTCTTCACCTTGGCTAAGCAGTGATTGGGTTTCTTGCAAGAAGGTCGGCAGCTTACTCGCTTGTTTAAATAGGATTTCACCTGCTGAGGTAAGCCGCATTGTTCGCGTATTTCGAACCAGCAGTTGTTTACCGGTTTCCAGTTCTAGTTTTTTTATTTGGGTCGACAAATACCCTTTTGAAACACCTAATAAATCAGCAGCTTTCGTATAACTCCCCTGCTTCACTACTTCGCAAAACAAGCACATGCGTTCTAAATTCATCATCGACCTTTATTCATATAATCGCTTTACTCTACCCTATTGTTCTCATATATGAACAATGTTTTTTTGGCTGTTGGTTGTTCAAGATTGATAACTTGCAACAATAGCGAACCTTAAATCCCATTGGAATGAATCTATGCTTGTTAGCAATTTATCTAAAAAGTTAGTCACTCTTGCTTTGTCACTTAGCCTGTTTGGTACAGCAGCGCAGGCGCAAAGCAATGCTGAAACCGCACCTTATCAACCCGCTCCTTACGTTGAGTTAACGCATCCTGAGTGGTCTAAAAACGCGACTATTTATGAAGTAAACATTCGTCAATACACCAAAGAAGGTACCTTTAAGGCCTTTGCTGAGCACTTGCCCCGTTTAAAAGAATTAGGCATCGATATTTTGTGGTTAATGCCAATTCATCCCATTGGTGAGATGAACCGAAAAGGCGGTAGAGGCAGCTACTACGCGGTTAAAGATTATCGTGCAGTAAACCCTGAGTTTGGCACGCTGGACGATTTAAAATCCTTGGTTAAGCAAGCGCACGATATGGGCATGTATGTGATTTTAGATTGGGTGGCCAATCACTCGGCGTGGGATAACCCACTCACTAAATCAAATCCTGAGTGGTACACCAAGGATCACAACGGCAACTTCCAACCAACGCCATGGTGGGATTGGTCGGATATAATCGACTTTGATTACGAGCAACCGGGTATTCGTCAATACATGACAGAATCATTGAAATATTGGGTTGAAGTAGCAGATATCGACGGTTATCGCGCCGATGTTGCAGGCTTTATTCCAACTAACTTTTGGGACAATGCTCGCCGCGAGTTAGATCAAATTAAACCTGTCTTTATGCTGGCGGAATGGGATGCTCGTGATTTACACAAAAACGCCTTTGATATGACGTATGCATGGAAATTACACGATACCTTGCATGAAGTAGCCACTGGTCACAAAGATGCATCAGGTGTTTACTTACACTTCGCTCATGCCCTTAGTGCATGGCCTGACAACGCCATCAAGATGAACTTTGTTGATAATCACGATAAGAACTCATGGGATAAGACCATGTTTGATCGCTTTGGCGATTACTTAAACATGAGCATCGTGTTAACAGCAACAGCCGAAGGCATGCCACTGCTTTACAGCGGCCAAGAAGCTGGTTTAGACAAGGTATTAGCGTTCTTTGAGAAAGACGAAATTGAATGGCGTAAGCACCCAATTGGTGATTTATACAAAACGTTGTTCAAGTTAAAACACGAGAACAAAGCGCTGTGGAATGGTAACTGGGGCGGCAAGATGATCCCTGTGCCAAACAGCAATCCTAAAAACGTGTTCTCATTCGCTCGTAAAAAGGATGACGACAAGGTCTTTGTGGTATTTAACTTCTCAGATAAAGAGCAAACAGCCACGTTCAACGAAAACATCCAACACGGCGATTACGTTGAATTATTTAGCAAAGAGAAGAAATCATTCAGCGCAAAAACCGCAGATACTATCGCGCCATTTGGTTATAAGGTTTATGTGAAAGTGAAATAGATTTAACTGCTTTTAAAGGAACGTTAAAAAGCGAATGTCGTTTGGCACTCGCTTTTTTTTGACGGAAGTACTCAATCGGGAAGAGGCTGATATTAGAACTACAATAAACGCTAAAAATACAATTGGAACTTTGAAGTATTAGCAATATAATCAGCTACTTAAATAACACAAGGATCTTTCAAAGTGGATTATAAACAATTATTAGATGATACGAGTAACTTAATACTTGAACCCGATTTTCAAGATATCTCCCGCCAAAACGTTATTTCGTCAGCACTAGAGTGTGTGAATACGAAAGAAGATTGCATGTGCCAACTTTTAGCTTGGTTGCTTAATCCCAAAGAAGGACATGTACAAGGTGAATATTTTCTAAAAAAGCTAATTAGCGGCGTATATCAAGAAAAAACGGTGCAATCCTTACCTGAGAAGTCTAGTGCATTATTAACCTCATATTCCAACACTCAAGTAATGACTGAAGTCACGATACATGAAATTGACAGCACAGATAAGAAACGAAGAATTGATATTCTTCTAGTCGATTCACGCTCCAAATCATTGTTTATTATTGAAAGAAAAGATGGTTCAAAAGCTCACTCAAATCAACTTGATGAGTACTACAAATGGGCAAATAAATATTATCCTTCGTCCGACTGGAGCCACTACTTTATACTCTTAGATAGCCATAGAAAGGATCATGGCGAACAAATGCACCCGCAATATGTCTTACTCGACGATAGCTGGTTGACAGCCGCGCTCAAAAATTTATTAAAACGTAACGCATTACCACCTCACATTGAGCACACACTTCAAGATGTTTATGATTTTGTTTTTGATGAGTGGGATGACTCAAAAGACCCGTATTTTAAGTCAAGAAAGAGCAAGATATTAAACATTGCTAATCAGTATTCAAAGATAATTACTACATTACAAACACACTCTGTAGAGTTGCTATATAAGACGTATACACTGTCTCAAATAAGTCCTTTGGTATTTTATACTGAAGTTTTGCCAAATAAAGGTGCCCTATCTTTAACCGATGAGGAACTTACGCTGTTTAACCTGATTCAATCAAATTATGACGCTATCTCACTTATCGAAGATTACAGTGAATTTGATCAATTGAACGAACAGTTATCTAATCTATATCCTTGTCTTACTCTAGAACTCGGTCAAGATACATTAAATTTTAGTTTGAAAAAGCATGAGTATGATAAAGATGAATATTGGCCTTATTATCTTGAAATAGAACGAATCGAAAATGAATATGAGTCATCTTATATATTGAATGCAGTATCAAGCTACGACACTCATGAAAGCTGTTTACATATAGCTAAATCTTTCGCAGAGCTTTATAAGTTCCCCCCTAGCCGAAAGAAAACCCAAACTAAAGTTCTATTAGAGAATATTGCTAATTTAGATGTTTCCCATAGAGCAGAACTACGGAGTGCTATTGACACTTTCGTAACAAAAGCAAATTCATTGCCTGAAATTCTTAAGTAATTGAAGTATCGCCATTCAATCGTCTGGCGATATTTTGCTGCGAGGATTAAGTATCTTTAGATACTTTTTCTAAACTAGATAACTGACAATCATTAATTCACTGCAAATTACCATTAACTGCGACTCTTAAAATGACTGCTATATCGGACTCATGTTGTCGCATTTATCCAAGACACAGCAACTATCGTTAGTTACTATTTCCTCATCAACAATTATAATGAGACTTATAGAATGAGCAAACTGACATTTAAATACACCATCCTTTATGTAAAAAACGTTGCCGACACACTGACTTTCTTTGAAACGGCTTTTGGCTTTAAACGCGCAATGTTGCATGAAAGTGGCGACTATGGTGAATTAGATACAGGTGACACAACACTCTCATTTTCGTCTATAGCGCTCATGTCGACCCTTGGAAAAAATCCGAGTGAGGTCGATTCAAAAAGCCCAGCATTCGAATTAGCTTTTCAAACAGACGATGTTGCTGGGGCACTTGCAAAAGCGATTGGCGCTGGCGCAACGTTAATTCAAAAGGTTGAAGAAATGCCATGGGGACAAACAACTGCTTATGTGTCTGACAATAATGGCTTTTTAATTGAATTGTGCTCGCCTATTTCCGGTCAATCATAACCTTTGCTATACAACTGACTGACAATACTAGGCGTTGCCCGAATAGCACTAGGCGTTGTATTAAACCAACGCTTAATTTCTCTATTCATATGAGATTGATCGGCATATCCGTGAATTTCTGCCAACTCAGCAAAAGACATCGATTTAGTTAACGCTCTCGCCGCCCGTCTAGCTCGCGCTAAAAGAACCCAATAGTTCGGTGATTTACTCGTATTATTAACAATAATTCTTTGCAGTGTTCGAGGGCTAACACCGAGCTCTTGTGCGGCTTGTTTAACTGAGTCAACTTCGGTTGCGAGGCAGTTTAACGCTTCATCTACTGAGCTTTTTATATCGGTATAATCAGATAGTAATGTTGAAATATCATCGATACTTTCTGCATGTTGTTCAAGTACGCTCAATAGTTGCTCATGCGCGATACTAACTCCAGGTTTTAACCTAAACCCAGTAAATGTTGAATGCGCTTCTAACGGCACTGTTTTGGCTTGATCAAATAACGGAGAAATATGCCATTGAGGTCTACCGTTGTTCACCGTTTTCAAGATGAGATCCCGACACCCATCAGGTAAGATAATAGCGTTACTCTTTTCTGTAACGCTAGTCTGCCATCGGGCAAGTAAATTGTCGTCGCTATAGATACTCATTCCCCCCATCGTGAAACAGAAATTATTCATTTGTTAAGTGATAACGTTAAATTATTCTATGAATGTCAGTTTAAAAATCAATGAGAAAAATGTGACTTTCCAATTATTCAGCCAACCGTTTTTATTAGCACTTGAAACAAAATATTTGAATCGATACCAAGTGATTTAAGCTTATAGGGCTTTCGTATTCCTTTGGAAAAAATCCAAACTTCTGGTATTCGATTCCCATTGTGAAACTCATCAGAAATTAGTACATTATCTACATCTGAAAAGACAATATTTCTGCTTGCGAGCGGATAAGAAATAGTAAGGTAGTTGCTATTAATCTGAAGTGATATTGCAGTTATCAAATATTCATAAAGACAGAAAGCAACAACAGCGCCGACACCTAAATATCCTAATAGCGGATTTCCAGTACTACCGACATAAACACTCAGTACACCAAAACCAACTATACATGTTAAATGAAACCAGTGATAAAGTGTGTCTTTTGAAAAATGACGACGCTTCAAGTCAGAAACATTAACGCTAATAGTTTCATTTAGTATATCCCGAAGAACGTCGAATTTATGCAATTGATAATCAACTTTCAATAGCACGTTATGATTAACATCTAACAGTTCAAGACGTTGCAAATAACGGCGCTCTTTGATTTGATGAATCTGCGTCCAGTAAATTAGCCCTTCTATTTTTCCCTTATGTTGATACCAAATTCCTTCTTCGTCGACAGAAACGCCAGTTAAAGGTAACTTTTTCAAGATACGCCAGCTAATAATCAAAACGCCTCCCCAGAATAACGTGCTCAACAAAGTAATTAAAAGAACGTCATTAAAATTCTCTTTATTACTATCATTCACAAATGGTAGGCTTAATCCAAGTATCAAAAAAGCTGAAACGATTATCAACGATATTCTTACAAGTGTCGTATAGTTTTTACTAACCTCAAAATCATTCATCTATAAGTCAATTTTCCTGATTGTATATTTAGTGATAGTAACAATTGTCTTGCTATTTTTAACAATTGCGATGGACTTACTATCATAATCATTCCAATTCCAAGGTTTAGATGGTTTATGCGTGTAGTGTCTTCTACTAGAAAATCCAGTCATTGATAGCGACGGTAACGCCTCAAGAACATTGAAATTGCCATCTTTGAATACAGTATCACCAAAGAAACACAGCACTTTTAATCGAGATAGGTTTTCAATAGGTGAAAGAGTATCAATCTCTTTATTGTCGCAAAGTTGAAGAATTTTTAGAGTAATGAGACTCTTTAATTCTCGAATACTTGATAGTTTTCTTGAACCATCAATGGTTAACCATTCGAGGTTCGAGAGATCTTCCACTCCTTGTAACTGTTCTAATTTTCGACAGTTTAATAGCACTAACTTTCTTAACTGCGTTAACTCTCTAAACAAGTTTGGTTGATTGAAACTGGAATTGCCAATTGTTAAATACTCTAACTTACTCAGAGCACCTATCGCGTGAAAATCTTTCAGCTTAAATTCATCGATGTACAAATACTTAAGAGCACGGCAATTGAATATCGTCTCAGCACCTTTGTCATAACTAATAAAACAGCGTTCCAGCTGACCAAGTGCACTCAAATCAATCCGATCTTTCCAATGACAAGAAAGACTAAGAGACTTTAAGCTAGTCAACTCACCTACGATAGATAAAGAATCAACTGGTGGATATATAATCTTTAATAGCTCAAGCTTAGGAAGCTTGGCCAAAAAGCCAAAGTCATCGCAAGAAAACCCTTTTGCACTATTTAAGTAAAGTCCCTTAATGTTCTTTTGGTTTATAAAACTAAGTATTTCATTGTTCCAAGGCCCTTTTATCAATAAAGATGTGAGAGTATCTTCGTAATCAATATCGATAGGCGCTGAAGAACAATGGTACGGATTAGTGACGATTTCTACTTCTGTTCCCGATAACTTCATATAATCCTTCGATTTGTGCAATGATATTCGCATTGAGTTCTATTCACTCTTGCCGACATTATTCACAAAACCAATATCAGTCAATAAGTTAAATTGTATTAATTTAAGAAATAACAAAAAAGCGCGTACTTCTTCCGTTGGGAATACAGCAAGCTCGCGACTGTATGCACGGCTCCATTCTGGATCCATGATGTCACCCAATGTATGCGGTGCATTGTGCAATGGCTTGTCAGCAGACAAAAAAAGGGACAGACACTTTGTTGTTCCTGATATTCTAACAACTTACATTTCCTAATCACTTATCATCAACGCTCTATATTGATCATAAAAAAATTGTTCTGTCATACCCTGATGTGATCTTGAAATGAGCAGCATCGGTAATAGAATTCATCTTCATCGCTGCTGTTTTCATTCATTACAGCATCATAGGTGTATAAGTGCTTGTTAGATTTCTTAATAATCGTTAAATATCAATTACTAAGCGATAAATTATGCGCTGTACTAAATCTCCGTGGTGCATTAGTCACAGGATCAATAAAATCGAGGGTTTTCGCCAATAATTGGAGTGGTGCATCAATCTTGTCACTCGTAAATGGCTGAAGTACGGGGTAGTATTTATCGTGCTTGATACCAAAACTGAGGCATTGCATGTGAACGCGCAGTTGGTGGGTTTTTCCGGTGATTGGGCGCAGTTCAAATAATGCCTCGTGAGTAGATTGCTCAATACAGGTAATGACGGAATGGCTGTTACTCTCCCCCGCGACAACTTGCATCGTAAAGCGCGGTTGAGAGCGCACCAATCGGTTTTTCACTTCCCACGTTTTCCCCACCAACTGTTTCTCAATCAACAATTGTTCATCATTAACACGCGCAATGGCTTGATAGGTTTTGTGTATTTGTCCAGACTCAAATAAATGATGATATAAATGACGCGTTGCTGGGTTCACCGAGAAAATAACCAGTCCTGCCGTGACTCTATCTAAGCGATGAACCGCTTGTAGAGACTTGATTCCAGTTGCACGGCGCAGCCTATTTTGCAG
>CAJXRU010000159.1 GCA_913060565.1 uncultured Gammaproteobacteria bacterium
AGATGTGTATAAGAGACAGTCAATATTCTCATTAACACGGTAGGTTTCACCACCAAAAGTAAAAGAAGATGTTAACGCAGCAGAGCCATCAGTTTCTAACTTACCAACACGAATACGAGCATTCGGTACTAATGGAATTGGATGCTCAAATTTTAAATAAAGATTAGTATTCGTTTTTTCGTTAAACGAAAAATCAACTAAGTTAGCGTTTTGAGAAAAGCCACCAGTTGCTTCATTTTGCCAACCTTGGGCACCTACATAAACACCTAATACATCCGCTTTAGCAGGTAATGCAAACGCAGTTACTAATGCTGACGCAAGTGCTAGTTTCTTAAAAGTCATTCCAAATCCTTGATTTCAAATATAAATATAAAATTAGTTATTTGCAGCAATAATTATAAAACGCTAATTGCTGTCATTACCCTTGCTGTAACAAGGTGTTAAGGTCAATTATCGCAGCATTAGCACGAGAAATATAGTTAGCCATGACTAAAGAATGATTAGCCATCGGCCCAAAACCACTGCCATTTAAAATCATTGGCGACCAAATCGTTTCTTGCGTTTGCTCTAGCTCTCTAATAATTTGCTGCAAACTAACCAACGCATTCTTCTTTTCAAGCACAGAATGAAAGTCTATTTCAATCGCTTTTAAGAAATGAATAAGTGCCCAGCTTGAACCACGAGCTTCATAAAACACATCATCAAGCTTCCACCAGCTTGTTTTCACCAACTGATTAGCCATCGCACGAGTCGATTGCTTGGCTGCACTATCACCTGCTAAATCAGTATTTAAACGTTCTTGACCAACACTGGCGCTTAAACGTTGCGATAAACTTCCTAACCGCTTCTCAACTTCTTTCAGCCACTCTGCTAAATTGTCTGCGCGGGCATAAAACTGTGCATCAGATGCAGGGTTAGCTAAACGCGTGCGATATTGATTGAAATGTTTCAGCGCTTTCTTATATTCACTTTCCGTACTCGGGAATATCCAACTATTGTTGCTAAAATTCAAACTCGGTTGTGCTTTAACTAAATCAGGATCTTCAACCGATTGTGATTGAGAGCGCGACAAATCATTGCGTAACACCAACGACAAATCACGAACTTGTTGTAAGGCGCCAAACTCAAAGGCAGGCATGTTATCCATCAATACCGACGGATACATTTTATCATTCGTTAAATAACCGCCAGGCTTATTCAACAGCGTATCCGTAACGCTAATAACCGCCGTCATGGTGGCAAAACCAGTGACAGGTTCAACACCTAGTTTTTGAGCCTGCTCAATACTTAACTGTTTAACATTAGCCACATCCGGCTCAATGTCCCACCAAATTGATAACACCGCGCCAACGGCAACAACACCAGCAACGACTCCCGCCACTATGTTTTTATTAAATTTAATCATGAAAAGCCCTCTCAATAAGAAATCAGAGTGTGCCAGCAAACGCGTAAATCTTGCAAGCAATAAACACAACAAAACGCGATTGAATCAATCCAATCGCGTTTTGTTTATAATTCGAAGAAACGTTAGTCAAGCCAACGATTTTTAGGAGGAAGTACTACGGCCAAAATAATATAAAGAATTACCGTTGCGACATTAAATAACAACAAACTAACTAATGCAGCAATACGAACCCATTTACGCTCGACATTTAATCCACGAGCAATGCCCGCACAAATACCAGCAACCAATCCATTAGCAGTATCTTTTCTAAAACGATGTAATAAGCTCATAAAAAATTCCAAAATAATCAAATATACGTTAGTTAATCAAGCTCTGTGCCAATTAACTAACTAATTGAATTTAAATAACTATACAACATTAAAATTTAACAAACCAACGAACAACACTATATTTTCGTCGATTTAGCCAAATGAATACTAGATACTCAGTCTTGGCCTACAAACGTTAACGCCTGCTCAATAACTTCAACACCAGCGCCCTGCTTAGTCGCATTTTCACTGATATAACGTCGCCATTGCTTCGCGCCAGTCACGCCCATAAACATCGTCAACATATGACGAGAGATATGGTTGAGCTTACCGCCGTTACTAATATGCTTTTCTATATACGGCAGCATTTTTTCAATCACCTGATGGCGCGTTAACACGTCACTGTGGTCATCAAAAAACAGACTATCAACCGGCGCCAACACATACGGATTTTGATACGCCTCACGGCCAATCATTACACCATCAACATGCTCAAGATGCGTTTTAGCTTCATCAAGACTCTTCACACCACCGTTAATCGAAATGATTAAATCACTAAAGTCACGTTTTAACTGATACACGCGCTCATAATCAAGTGGCGGAATCTCACGGTTTTGTTTAGGACTTAAACCGCTCAGCCATGCTTTGCGCGCATGCACAATAAAGGTTTCACAACCCGCTTCACTCACTTCACCCACAAAGTCAGTCATGAACTGATAGCTATCTAACTCATCAATCCCAATACGATGTTTCACTGTCACCGGAATATCAACCACAGAGCGCATAGCATCAACGACTTCAGCCACCAGCTTAGGCTCAGCCATTAAACAAGCACCAAACTTACCGTTTTGAACGCGATCAGACGGGCAACCAACATTAATGTTCACTTCATCATAGCCATACTCTTGTGCCTTCTTTGCACAAGTCGCCAAGTCAGCTGGATTACTACCGCCAAGTTGAAGTGCTAACGGATGCTCTTCCTCGTTATACGATAAATAATCCCCTTTACCATGAATAATCGCCCCCGTTGTCACCATTTCGGTATACAACAGTTGATGCTTACTAATCAGCCGCGCCATATAACGATAGTGGCGATCGGTCCAATCAAGCATTGGTGCAATGGAGATTCTATGTGAATTCATGTGGTCTAACTCTTAACGGTAACACGCCAAAAAGCGGCGCTATTTTTTAATGGGTGGGATTGTAATGGAAAGGTTGATGAGGCACAAAAATAATTGACCGTAATGTGCGTTGGGAGCAGCCACAAAACAGATTTAGTTTGGTGACTATATCTACGATTTAAATCAATTGGTAAGTCAAAAAAGAAGTGATATATTGTCGAAGGTTAAAAAGGACTTGATTATCAATGACATTTTGGTGAGTGTCCTTTTTTACCTTACAAGACAACGCCATGTACGAACCATGGGAAATAAACAAATCCCAACTAGACGGCACCGACCTAGAACTAATCGGCCGCGTAGTCTGGACAGGACAAAGAATGTAATTGGGAGTTGATGATGCGAGGGTTCGAAATAGTTACAGATGAAGGGCGTAACAGAATTAGTTATAACGGGATACTTGATACTCATTCTTATACTCACTCAGAAATACCATTAAGCGGCACTCTATATGACACTGAAATTATTAAGGAATTATTAAAAACACCACTATCTGAACTTGAAAACGAAGTAACAGATTTACTATTGAAGTCTGAGGATATCAGTATTGATTTACCTGGATATGACCGTTTAGAACTAATACTTTCAGGTTATTTAAAACACAGTTATGAATTGGTTATCACGCTTAATTACGACTTTTCACATTGGGCTAAACCTTACAGCTTGTACGATTATTGGAATGCTATTGTAGATGATATCAAAGCAGCAAATTACCGTGATATTAGCACTCGTAATGCCGATGGTGGCGAGGATGATAGTTATCTAAATGGTTTAGACGTTGTCATTAAAATGTCTCACACTAATTGGACAATGCAATCTTATCTAGATGAATATATACCCATTATTGAAAAAATTATTAGTCGGGTTATCAATAAGCTAACCCAACCTAAGAGTGGTTTTAATGTTGAGTTCGACTTTCCTGAAGAGATAAAAGCTCCTTGTGAACAATACTTAATGTATTTTAGTCAGTTTATGATGGATTTAGGTGTAAAGGTGAACAATGAGATTAGCCATGAAGGTGACAAAACAATCTTATCTGTTGTGCCTGAAAATAGGGATGAAGCACTTAGCAACATAAGAGATGCCCTAACTGCGTATGTCAGTTTACCACAAGAAAATATTACGCCAACGTTCGAGCCGACCAAAGATATTGCCATTGCTCAATTGGAGTTCAACGTCACCAACCTAAAGAGTCAACTACAACTAGTTCAATCAACTATGATTGCCTATGAACATACAATTAAAGCACAAAAAATAGCACTAGATGCATTTCAAATTAAAGAACAATCAAATACGTTATTGGCCTCCAAAGAACCTGAAAAAAAAGACGATATAGAACCTGTGTTTGGCAATCTATTTCAAGTAAAAAAATACGATAAGAATGGCATTGTTATTGATTACCCTGAATTAGTAAGGGCTTTAAAACGAAAATTTAGTTGAATTAATACACATATATTGTAATTATGCGCCTTCAATGATGAAAGTTATGATCTAAATTAACAGTTACATGCCATAAATCGCATATATTGACTAGCAACATTAAATCTCATAGACGAGATTTTTAAATTAACATTCAAGGATGAAAGAATGACCATTTGTACCAATCAACATCGCCACTGGCAATCTTTAGAATCTCTCCCTCACGATCAAGGCGGCCATGGCCGACATAAATGCTGTGGCTGTGCCTATGAAAAAGGTTACGAGCTAGGGTTAACCCGCGCCGAGCTCTTAAATATCAACATAGATGAATTACCACATAGCCAAGCTGGCTCTGTTCGCCATAAGAGTCCTCACGCAGCATTTGCACGTGGTTATTATGAAGGTGTTGAAGCGTCTTACAACGGAAACAATTGAAGTAATTATCAGTTATTCCCACCTATTAAGTAATATAAAATTAGAGAAAATATGAGCGAAACAAAACAAATAGCAGAAATGGCCAATAAAGTTTCTAATGAACTTTTTGAAGTATTTAAATGGAAGCGGAAGCTCGTTGAAGACCATAGCTGGGAGTGTGTTAACCCTGAACAACACGGCAATAAAAAAGATCATCCTTCTGACTGCGTCTTTTATTATCAAAATCCGTACGATAATGAAACTAAATATATTAATACTGATTTAAAAAGTTTTAAAAATAAGTCGATAACAAAAGGGAATATAAACACGGCAATACATTCGTTGTCTTATGCAACTAATTGTGCCCCTTACAATCCCAATTGGCAGCGTCTTTTTCAACCTGAAGAATCTAGTACTGTGTTAGGCATGTTATTTATTTACAATCATTGTAATACCTATAATGGTGATTTTAATGCAATCATGGAATCAATAAACATTGAATATAATCACCTAGAGCAAAGGTCTCAAATATATGTTTGCAGCCCATACAAAGTAACGGAACTTTATAGCATTGCTAGCGATATCCAAAAAATGACAGGTAAGGGAGAATTACCGCTCCCAGAAGAATATTGTTTTTTTCACCCCAATGAGATGATGACAAAAAACCATTTTGATAGCGACTATAATGAACCAGCAACTATTGAGATACTAACGTCACCTTGGATTATCATAAAGCACGGAAAAGCAAGAAAATGTGATGCCGGTTATTTGATCTATTATACAGGCGAAGGAAGAGAAATAGACGAGTTTGTATATTTTTTAGATGCTTTATCATACTATCAAATTTTAAATAATAAGAGTTCTGTTAGAATCAAATTCACTAAAACTAACGCACACGCTGCATTAAATTTAACGGAAGCAATTGACCGTTATTTAAGTGACTTAGGGCATCAAAAAGAAAAAGTTGAAGACATGATTAATTCAATGGTAATGGGCACAATTGATAAAACTCACCCTCAATTTACAGCTGTCGAAATAGGGTTATTATCATGAGCAGTTCTTTACAAGCCTTTGGGGCAAGTCTATATTTCATGAATGACAAAAATATTCATGACGGGCTTTTAGCCAAAAGAATTACCACAGACCACATGATATCGATCCTAAAAAATCGAGGAATATTAGTTTCTGCGCATAGTACTAAAAATGAATTATTACAAATGTTCAAAACGATTCGTTTTGATTATTTTGAATATGTTCATTTATCAGCACTACTAGAAAACCCAAACCGCAAAGATAGTAAATCTCGAACAGATATCAAAGAGAAAGTAACAATAAATCATATTAACAATGCGGCTAATAATATAAAGGACAAGCTCAAAGAAACAGGTGCCGGAGTCAAAGTTGAAGCTATATCTGCCAAGAAAATATTATTGAAAACTAGCTATTTAGATATCGATTATACAAGGCCTCCCATGAGGCAAAAATTAAGAAAAACAGCAATAGTAGAGATTAATATAGACGGCAAGACGACAAATATTAATTACCCTGCAACTAAAATGGGAAAGCAGTTAAAAGAAGAAATCGTATCTCAGGCAAAAGAGTCATTTGGTAGTGATATTGAACCAATTGAAATAGATTTTGAATTCAAGCCGATAAAGTTAAGAACCGATTTTTTTACACGGCTTATTAGTGGAATTGATGGATATGATGTCTTTGATGTTGTTAGCACTTGTTTAAAACGTGAAGGTAAAGAAAGCGGTGAGGAGAAAGATGAAGACTTTACAGGGACAGTTCGAAATGCCGTCTTAACAGGTAGAAGTGTTTTAACTACAAAAATCTATGATAGTCTTCCAGATGAAAAATACTATATTTATAAGATAACTTGGAAAATTCGCTACAATGACAAATCAAAAGGTACTGATGAGTCCGATTGCTATACTATTGAAGCGCAATTTGATGAATCTGACAAGGCTAAGGGTTTCAAATATCTCGTTAAATCGGTTCAAAGATATACTCAAAATAAATTAAATTCTTCAACTTCGACGGTAGAAAAAAGTAAAGCAAATGAGTTGTCTAAACTTGTATACGAATCAGCATTAAAAATATATCAAAATTTAAATGATGGTACATAATTATGAACAGTCGAATTTCACTTTTTAAGTTCGAATTCAAATTAGAATACAAAGAATTAGTAAAGAAATTACTAGAAGATAGTTATAGCCCAGAAAAATTATCTGGGTTTATACTGAAGAAAGCCAACGCATCAACCATTGCTGGTCAACATATATTTAAGCACATAAAGATAATTGAAGAAAAAGACCCTTTCGGAAATATCGTTAAAAGTGAAATTGAACAATATCTTATAAATGACTTTGTTATTTGCGATGGTTTTTTAGAGCTACATAACTCGACAAAATCTTTATCACAGTTTAAAGAATCACTATCAAAGGTTTTCTCGCACTCCTTTATCCTTGAACCTTTAAAAATCGATTTTAAACTGCTAATTAATGAAGTTTATGTTTCTTTTAAGTCTTCTGTTGTTCAAGCTTTGGAAGTTTCTAGTTATGATTTGATTACAGACTGCCACACCACTATAAATGTAAAAGGCAACACAGCTCTTACAGCTAAGGTTGACGCACTTTTTGAAGACAGAGATTATGCTATAAAAAAAGCTGTAATATATCTAGAGATAGAAGGTGAAAATTCCCTATTGGAAGTGAATGAAAAAGGTAGTGTGAAATTAAAAACGTCTTACGTTAGCGATAGTAATTTAAGCAGATTAACCACATTAATTAAAGGCCATAATAATTGATTTTCATTTTACTAGAACAAAAAAGCGCCCTGCTGGGTAATGCCGTTCACTTAACGTGAGCGGCATTTCTTTTTCTCACTGGAAATTTATT
>CAJXRU010000160.1 GCA_913060565.1 uncultured Gammaproteobacteria bacterium
CTATCCTCTTCGTCGGCAGCGTCAGATGTGTATAAGAGACAGCATGTATCTTCTTCAATGGTGAATGAGTATTGGTGAACACCTGTAGCTCCACCAACACCTAGAAAAATAACAGATGATTCGGGGCAGTCTATATCCCCGACGAACAAACCGTGCGCTGAAGAATGTTGATATTCATCATTTCTACAAAGTTCAACTTCGTATGAACGAACATTATCTGTCGAATTTATCGAATAATGCGGCTCGTTTATCAAAGTAACATCAATTCCATTGAATATATGCTTCATACTTTCCTAGGTACATAACGCTCCGATAAGCAGTGAGCAGTACTGGCGCAATTTGTTGCACCTTTGTTTTCGCAACCTACGTGACGGCGTTGCGAATCGTGACTTGTTGGGCTTGTTAGCTGAACTTTGTTACCCAACTTTAACTTGCCCAAAAGGCAATAAAAGCAACATTAAAACACACAAGCAACTTATAAAAATAAACACCCATTTTGCATCGTTTGGCTTTGAGTGTGAACGAATAACAAAATCAGATACTTTCTCTTTTTTGTAAATGCTCACGATTCCGCTCAAAGTACCTAATAAATACACAGCTGCGATGACGTTAATGGTAAATTCACCGACAAAATTTTGCAGTACATTTATAACAATAGAAAATAAAAACTGAAAAATAAGAAAAGCTTTCAAAAATGGCATATTGAAGTGATACCAAAAAATATCTCCACCAAATATCCAATACAACTTTGATTTTCTTAACGGGTACTTCGAATCTTCCACAACTTTTCCTGTACAGCTAACGAGGTTGTAGCATTTATCATTTAAGAAAAACAACCATTAATTTTTGATTGATTTGCATTAAAAACACGCTTCTACGTGAAAAATAACGCCATATATTAGCAACTCACTTTAATAAATCACTCTAAGTTACATAGTTTTGGACTTTAAAACTTAAGTTTTATAAATTCTACAGCCTCAACGCCAACCTAAACCGCAGATTATTGGTGCAGGTTTTGCGCCTTTTGTTTTTGCAAAAAATGCGACAATAAAATCTGTCGGATTTCAGGTTCTTGTTATATGCTTTACCAAATTTTCCACCATGGTTTTTCAATAGTTTCTTTAACTATTTCGGGAGGAAATAATATTTCACCACTATTTGCACTCACATCAAAAAAACCAACGGAATGTTTTATCGCTAACTCTCTCATTTTTGGGTAAGCCTCTTCGGCAATGTCCCAAGAAAAGGCAGAATAAATTACGTCCCTACCAATAGAGTAATCTGTCACTTTGGGATCATCATAATCGTCTGTAGACAAAGGGCCATTCATTGGAGGGAAATTTTTGGCCATTTCTTCAAACCATAACTTTAAAGGAACACTAGAAACTGCGTGGTCATCATAATTATGTTCTTCTGACCATTGTACTTGCTTACCGAACCACTCCATAAATTCTTTTCTATCTTTTGGCGCTTTAGAAGCTTCAAACACCATTAAGTCATAACTCATAAATCAACTCCTTAGAAATATATAACAGCTTATTCTACCGCAAACACTACGATATATGTTCGCGACGATATGTAGAAAAATAAAAACAATCTAGTATATAAAACTATTTAACACAAGTACTTAAAGCACATTGGCACTAATTTTAGCTTTTTTTATGTATTAATCTAATGCAAATGCCGCAAGTTTCGCCCTAACTATTAAACTGTATAAATGAACAGTATTTATTTTATTCATAATTGTCACCATTTATCATTTACATTAAGCTCTGTTAAAAAATAGACGAATTGAAAAAGGCATCTCCAACCAAGCAGTCATTAATCAAATTCTCACTTTAATACCGATTTAATCAAGAAATTGTTACATTTCCTTAACGACTAATGATTTAGTATTATTCACATTCAAATTTTAATACTTTATTGTTTTTAATATATAGATTTTTATGGGTGCTTCTTGCATCCCTTATTTTGGAAATGTTAAGGAAGGCGACATGGAAACAACTGACGACTCGCTCAAATCGAAGGTCTTGAAAAGCGATGTTAAGATAAGCACCCAATCGAACGCCGAGCATTCAGATATTGAATTAGAAAAGGCATCAAAAGCATCTTCAGCACCGACACGCAGAGTCACAGATGAAGACGACTTTACTCCTAATTCCAAACATATCTATTTCGTTGAAGAAGACACTCACCGTGTTTTAGAAAATCTTGCTGAGTTGAAAACACAAATCTACCCTGTTCATGACAAGTTTACGGTGGAAGATCAAATCAATGCGCAATTCCCGTCTGTTTGTTTGGTGGGTTTAGGTCGTTGTGGCTCTAATGTGTCACTCGATTTAGCAAATCTTGTTTATAACGCACGTAATTATTACCTTAATGATTTTCAAAAATCAGAAGCTAAGGCAAAGCAAAATCAAAAATCTTCATCAGCAACTCGCTGGATAAAGCGCAATATTGGTTTTAACAAAACCCATGATAAACGCGCTGCTTTCTTGATTGAGCCCTTTGTTATCTTGGGAGATTTAGACCAAGATATCGACGGTCGTGTTCGTTATTCCTACATGGATGAAAAAGACAGCTTAGTTGATGGCTATTCCAAAATGAAAATTATGGATTTGTCGGAGGTTCATGCCGGTGGTTCTGGTAATGCACCCGTTCTAGGGCAATACTTAGCAAAAATTATTTTAAATAAAGGCGCTGAGCGCTTTTTAAATAAAGATTGGAAAGCCATTCATTCTTATATGATTGATTCTTGTGGTATTAAAGCTAATCAGTCGCGTTTGTTCTTTTATATTTTCAGTGCCGGTGGTGGTACAGGCTCAGGCATGGCGTCAGAATTTGGTTTGGCGCAACAATACGCTTATATGAGCAAGACACTTCATACTGAAAAACGAATCAAGAAACGTGAGTCGCATGAACATGACGGCGATTCGTTTGTATTTGAACCAATCTTTAGTAGTGGTATTTGTATTCTGCCAAACATTGCTTGTCAGTCAGTGGAAATATCTGAAGCACTGCATATTAATGCGGGTCGCTTGCTCTGTAAGTATCTCTCAGAAGAGTGGGACTTCTCATATAATCTCGATCGCATAGAAGATGACGAAAACATCTCTATTGTCGACCGATTAAGACCGTGGAACTCGATGATGTTAATTTCTAACGACATCATGCGTTATGCTGAAGAAGCCGATGGCGGCGACATGAAAAATGTCGATGTGAACACCATGGAAAAATACGCCAATCAGTATATTTCTCAGCAAATCTTCAATATTTTAACAGCGCAAGCGGTCACTAAAGATTATGATCAAGATTATTTCCGCAGCGCTGGCGTTGATATCAGTGAAACGATTAGATTAGATGCCAATGACTTATTCATGAGTTTGGCGGGCCCTGTCACTATCGCTTATGCGGAATCAACGGTTAAGAAGACAGCACCAATTATTGATGGTCGTCAACCTGGGCCAAGTGAGTTAGTGGAATTAGACATTGATGATTTATTCTTCCGCTCGATTGATTTACCGCACTTTAATAAGGATACACGGGCGATTGAAGGCGTAAGCTTGTTGCCGATGGAGGCAGATCGTTATCGTGAGCTGTTAACAGAATGCCGTGCTAACAATTTTGATACTAGCAAGTTAAAAGATGTGCTGTTCTTTAATAAGTGTTCGTCTGTCGTATCCATTATCTCGCTGCCCAAGGACTATAAACTGTCATACATGGATCTTAACCGCCTTAAGACCCACCTCAATAGTTTATTCCCTAACACGACACTTAAGCGCTATGCACTGGTTATTGGTGCATCAGAGAATATTTCATTAACGACCTTAGTCGCTAAGAGTCCTTGTTTGAGTGATGACTTCTTAACTTTAATCGTGTCATACGTGAAACGTTGTTTCGCAAAAGAAGAATATTGCTTTAATGACAAGTTTGACGAAATATTCTTAAACATGATTACTGCTGACAATTTTAATGAAGAAGAGCTCGATAAGATGATTTCTGAATTCGAAAATCCAGCGAAGATTTTAGACACCAACTGGCATGCTATTAAACCGATGTACGAGAAGAAGTATCGCGAAATTCTTGGCAATGATGAAAAGCGCTTTGTCTCGATTAATGATATTCGACTCAGCGCAGAAAATGTTAAGCGTGCGATCAAATATTTACGAGAGATCTATCGATATCGCGTGAGTAAGACGAAATTGATTTCTCTAAATCAAGCGCCCAAAAAATAATAAAACGCTCGTAAGAATATAAGCCCAACAAGCTTTTCAGCGTGTTGGGCTTTTTAATTTTGTACTTTGTTGGATTAAAACTAGTGTTTTACATTTTAGATCGGTTAAACTGGTAGGACGAGTTACTAAAAAGTGTAACATCTATAGGAGAATCTACGTGTTTATTTCACTTTTCATTATTGCATTCATTTTTGGCTTGGGTACCCTCGCCTATAAGCGTGCATCTTTAATTACTTTCACAGGCGCAATCACCCTTGCGTTATTTATCTTATCCTTAACCACTCACGTATCAACGTTGATTTGGTTACTGTTTATCGTTGTAGCAGTGCCATTGAACGTGACGTCATTTAGACAACAATACATTAGTGTTCATTTGTTAAAGATTTATCGCTCTATCATGCCTGAAATGTCACGCACTGAAAAAGAAGCGATTGATGCAGGTACCACGTGGTGGGAAGCCGATCTATTCAAAGGCGCACCGGATTGGAAAAAAATGCATAACTACCCTGCTCCGCGCTTAAGCGCACAGGAGCAAGCATTTTTAGATGGTCCCGTTGAAGAAGCTTGTGCCATGGCCAATGAACATGAAATTTGTCATGAAAAGGCGGATCTGCCTGCAAACCTTTGGCAGTTCTTAAAAGATAATGGCTTCTTTGCCATGATCATCAAGAAAAAATATGGTGGTTTAGAGTTTTCTGCGTATGCACAATCGCGTGTGTTGCAAAAGCTTTCAGGCGTTAGCACTGTATTAGCATCAACTGTTGGCGTTCCTAACTCATTAGGCCCTGGCGAGTTGTTACAGCACTATGGTACAGATGAGCAAAAAGATCATTATTTACCACGCCTTGCATCAGGTGATGAGATTCCATGTTTTGCATTGACCAGCCCCGAAGCAGGTTCTGATGCTGGCGCAATTCCAGATCGCGGTGTTGTTTGTAAAGGACAGTGGAACGGCGAAGAAGTACTGGGTATGCGTGTTACTTGGAACAAGCGTTATATTACACTAGCACCAGTAGCAACTGTGCTTGGTCTTGCCTTTAAACTTGATGATCCTGATGGATTGTTAGGCGATGAAAAAGAGTTAGGTATTACTTGTGCCCTTATTCCTACTGATATCGAAGGTGTAGAAACGGGTCGTCGTCACTTTCCATTAAACGTAATGTTCCAAAATGGTCCAACACGTGGTGATGATGTGTTCTTCCCATTAGATTTCATTATCGGTGGCCCATCAATGGCTGGTCGTGGCTGGCAAATGCTGGTTGAATGTCTGTCTGTTGGTCGTGGTATTACCCTGCCATCGAACAGTGCCGGTGGCGTAAAAACTCTAGCACTTGCAACGGGTGCTTACTCACGCATTCGTCGTCAATTTAAAGTTGCCATTGGTAAAATGGAAGGTATTGAAGAGCCATTAGCACGTATTGGTGGTAATGCTTACTTAATGGATGCTGTGACAACAATGACCACGGGTGCTATCGATTTAGGCGAGAAGCCATCGGTTGTATCAGCTATTGTAAAACTGCATTTAACCGACCGTATGCAAGGTTGTGTTATTGACGCAATGGACATTCACGGCGGTAGCGGTATTTGTTTAGGTCCAAATAACTACGTTGGTCGTGGTTATCAAGGTGCACCAATCGCCATTACAGTTGAAGGCGCAAACATTCTTACGCGTTCACTGATTGTTTACGGGCAAGGCGCTATCCGCTGTCACCCTTATGTGCTTGCTGAACTTGATGCAGCTGGTCAGAAAGACGATCGTGTCGCATTAGAAGATTTCGATAAAGCGGTATTTGGTCATATTGGTTTCGCCATTAGTAACTTCTGTCGTAGCTTCTGGTTAGGCTTAACTAATAGTCGTTTTTCTACATCACCATTTAGTGATGACACTAAACGTTATTATCAACACATGAACCGTTTTTCAGCAAACTTAGCGTTTTTGTCTGATGTTGCTATGGCGTGTTTAGGTGGCGAACTAAAACGTAAAGAACGTATCTCTGCCCGTTTAGGTGATATTTTAAGTCAGTTATACTTAACAAGTGCGACGTTAAAGCGTTTTGATGATGAAGGTCGTCAACAAGCTGATTTACCATTTGTTCATTGGGCTGCTCGTGACTCATTATTTAAAGCACAAACTGCATTAGATGAACTGTTACGTAACTTCCCAGTTAAATGGGTTGGCAAAGTATTGCGCGCTGTTATGTACCCTACTGGTATTACACTTGTTGCGCCGTATGATGAACTTGATCATGAAATCTCTAAGATTTTACAGACGCCAAACATGACACGTGACCGCATTGGTGCTGGTCAATATTGGAAACCATCTGAGTTTAACGTGGTTGGTATTCAAGAGCAGACGTTACGCGATGTCATTGATGCTGAAGCGATCATTGCTAAAATCAGTAAAGCGTCTGGTAAGAAAGAACAACTTATTTTCTTAGACAAATTAGCTGATCAATCACTTGCTGCTGGTTACATTAGTGAAGATGAAGCTGAGCACTTACGCAAGACTGAAGTTGGCCGCTTAAAATCAATCAATGTTGATGATTTTGCACCGGAAGATTTAGTGGTAAAGAGCTAACTTAGTAACGCGGTATTATTTGAATTCAAAGGGCTAGTTTTACTAGCCCTTTTTGTTGGGCAATAGTAACTACTTTGACTTTCATTGCATTTAGGTTCAACTAAAAAGCATCAATGCGGCTGTCTATTATCGGATTATCAATCTCTCGTCAAATCCAACACGATCAAATATCCTCGTAGGCAATATATCATGGAGATCGATTAATGGTGATTTAAAAACGACTGAGTCACATCTGAGCCCTACGCTTCCATCAACATATTAAGACAGAACACGAACGAGCTCTTCCCTAAAGTTAAACATAGTCTCAACTCTGTTGATACATGCTTAGACATTAACGCCGTTTAAATTGGCTGACAATCGGATTACTGTGAGCACTACCTATGAAAAAGAATGTAATCTCAATTCCATTACTTCGCTCTCTCGTTTTGCTTAGGAAGAATTAACTAGAACAAGACACTTGATTGAGTAATAGCTTGTATTGAGATTAGAGTAACGCAGTTAATGTAAATTTTAGCAAGCACAAGCGGTTAGTTTTTCAATGGAATTAGTATAAGTGCGACTCGGATTGAAGAGCAATTAGATCACTTTACTCTTTCGTGAGGAACTCTCATCAAATATTATGAAAATGAGCTACGCAGTGAGATGTTCATATCAAAAGAACATATTAAGAACTACCATAGAATGACAAATTTCAGACATAAAAAAACCAGCACTAAGGCTGGCGTTTTTTATTAGATATCGCATTGAACGGTGTTGGCGGAGTGGACGGGACTCGAACCCGCGACCCCCGGCGTGACAGGCCGGTATT
>CAJXRU010000161.1 GCA_913060565.1 uncultured Gammaproteobacteria bacterium
ATGTTTTAGGGAATAAAGCAGCGCATAAACTTGATTTTAATGATTATTTTATCGATTCAATTATATCGCCAGAGCAGCGTTATCGCGATGAATTTTATGATGTATTGTTTGGCGCAGTTCAGCCAAATAAAGAACAAGATGAGTTATCGATACAGGTTGCAATTAAGGTGGAGAAAGTATTAAAAACTCCTGAAATTATTCTTGATTCGTTACCCGTATTACCAGCGTCGTTAAGTAAGATTGTTGAACATATTGGTGATGACAATTTTGATGCAAATGTGATCATCGATTTGTTGAAAAATGAACCAATGATAGCGGCCAAAGTAATAAAGCTGGCTAACTCTTCGTTTTATAATCGCAGTAATAAAGATGTCACAGATATTAAATCTGCGTTTATGCAATTGGGTTCTTATGGCTTGTCAAAAGGAGTAATTGATGGCTTTTTGAGTCAATTAGTTCCGCAGTCAAATTTGTATTTTCAGCACTATGGACAGCAGATTTGGCAGCACAGTTTAGCCACTGGTGCTGTTGCTAGGGAATTGATTAATCATTCTCATTGCAGCGAGCAATCACAACAAGCTTATCTGATTGGCCTTATCAGCAACTTAGGTGATATTGTCATTTATCAACTGATGATTGATGCGTTCAAATATGCACACCCTGATTGTTTGCCTGATTCGCGTTTATTTCGACAAATTATTAGTCGTCATTCAAAACGTATTACTTATGCCATTGCTCAAAATTGGAAATTGCCTGCGAGTATTTTAAGACCATTAGAATTACAAACGAAATTAAAAAGCGCTGACAAACTTGCCTTGGTTAGTGGGAAGTATCCAGTCAGTTGTTTTATATTTGAAGCGCGTATTATCAGTAAATTACAACTGAGAATGGAAGCTAGTCCAACTGAGTTTGAAGTATTGAAAGAGCAAGCTTTACGATTAGTTAATTCAGAACAAGCACGTAACTATATTCAAGAAATGGTAGTTGCTAGTGTTTGTGAAGGTAGCTGATCAAACAGTGCTTTGTAATCACGAGAAAAACGCCCAAATTCTACAAATCCCCAATTAAGCGCAACTTGAGCAACGCTCATGGTGGACTTGTCGAGTGTAAGCAGTTCTTTATGTGCGCCATTAAGACGTATGATTCGCAAATAATGTACGGGCGTTATGCCAAACATTTCTTTAAAACCATATTGCAGTGAACGTTCGCTGAGTTGCGCTATTTGACATAGCTGAGTGATGTCAGGCAGTTGCTGGCAATGTTCTCGGATATACTCAACGACCCGATTTATTCCTTGCTGTCGCTTATTAAACTGATTCATAGGTTCAGGAGCACATAACGCAGGATTAATGATATCTACGGTTAACTTAAGCAATTGCGAGCACATCAGTCGTTGAATATTGTCGTCCTGTAGCAGTGTCGGCTGGGCAATTATTTGCTGCATTATTTCTAATACCTGATGAGCATAATGACGTTGGAGTGTGCTTGATGTTTGCGTAAGTCGACTAGTTAGAAGATCCGCTTCTGGCTCGGTTCCTGTCAGGGTTTGAAAGTTTTGTAAAAAATGCTCTCGCAAGAAAACTGTCGCCACATAATCAAGTTTTTGTTTAGACTTTATTTCCCAAATGCCACCACTAGCCTGAATAAAAGGTGTTCCGTTGGCGACAGCGCCACAAAATTGATAGGGGCTGGATTGCGGAAGTACGACAGCAAACGGCAAGAAACAATGGGCAGGCGCAGCATCAATACGTGTACCAACATTGAGACTTTCTCTCATTACTTGTGCTTGACTTAAGCTAATCTCCGCCACATTCGCTTGCATTTTTCCACGTGAAAATTGCGTATATTCGCGATTTTTATTAACGTGAAACGCGCTTAGTGCGTCGATGTTACCTGTCTCAATTTGTCTGATTGCTGAGTTACTCATGCGCCCTAGCTAGTATGAAATACATCTGGATATTATATGATGATTTTAAATATTATATATCAATTGCCACATTGTTGATTGTAACTAGTTGTTATAAAACATTTCTTAACACTTGTGCAATAAATACAAATCACAAAGACGTATAGACGTCTATTTAGTTGTTGACCATCGTCATGATTGCCTTTAAAGTGCAGCGATAAATTGAGGTGCCTAAGGCTATAGCAATACATTGTGTATTGATAATGCGTATTGTATTAAATGCGTATTATATTGATAGTGCTTAGGGTAAACGGGAAGTTAGGTGACAATCCTACGCTGCCCCCGCAACGGTGATTTAAATGCATTGCATTTAACAGCCCGATACCGGCCTCAATTGAGTTTTCTATACCAAATAGGTTTTACTATTGCGGAGGGCGATAGGAGATCAAATAAGCACACTGGCGCCATGTCAGATTTCATTGTGTTTGTTTCATCTTTTAGTGTCTTCTATATTTAAATAATTGAGGGTGCTATGTCTGCAAAATGGACGACAGCTTTTGTTTTTTCAACACTTTTTATAACGCCAGTGATCGCTGCCGATATTGAAGATGTTGAACGTATTAAGGTAAGTGGTCAGCAACTTAAGCACAGCGCTAATTATCTCGTGCTGAGTCGTGATGACTTTATTGACAGTGCACAAAACCTCAATGATGTACTCAATCAAATAAACGGTATTCAAGTACGCCAAATTAGCGGTGTTGGTAACCCTGCTGCCGTTTCTATTCGTGGCTCATCTTCAAAACAAGTCCAGCTCTATATTGATGGTCAGTTGGTTAATGATGGGCAATTTGGTGGTTTTGATTTAAACCAACTGCCTGTTGAAAATATCCAGTCGATTGAAGTGAGTAAAGAGCAAGCGATTGGTACTGGTGCAACGCCAATAGGCGGTGTAATTCGCATTAATACTTATAATCCAGAGCAGGATACTTTGCGATTAAGTGCTGGACTTGGGTCTTTTGGTTATCAAGAATTCAACGTTGTAAAAAATAGCAGTTTTGAGCAATTTCAAGGCGCACTAAGCGCAAGTTATGTGGCCAGTGATAACGATTATGATTATCTAGTTCCTCAACCTGTCGCCCATCCTAATGAATCTATTGTTGAGCCGCTTTTAAATAATGACTTTGAAAAAATAAGCTTATCAGGCAATGGAGTATGGATTGGCGAGCAGCAACAAGTTCGCGTCAATGGTCAGTATATTAACCAAGAAAAAGCGTTGCCGCATTACCAAATTAATGTGCGTAGCAACGAGTCGAGCTTAGATTTAGAGCAATCGAGGTTAGCGCTTACATATTTGATGAAGCCAGTTGATAGCGTGTTGTCTCAGTTTGAGATAGAAGGTTACGCTGATTCGAGAAGCGAACATTACATTGATAGCATACCGCAATTAGTACGACGTGACGGGCGGTACAATACCGAAAAATACAGTGTGTCATTAAAACCAACTTTTTTTGTTGAACAATGGACGTTAACGCCGTTTTTAGAGGCTAATCAGCAGCAATTTACGTCGCGAAGTTTTATTAATGGCGCAACTACAAGTTGTAATGGCATCAGTGCTTGTGACATTCGTGCTAAGACAACGCAATGGTTAGTGGGAAGCAGAGCCGATTGGCAAAGTACTGATAAAGTGGCATCTGCTCACTTGTTAATTAGTCAGTTATTTGATGACAGCAGCAATGTTGCACTTAATCAAGCAAACGGAACAAAGGAGAATAATGATAGTGACTTTTTCTCTGCTGAATTTGGCACCCAATATCGCTGGCGCACTATTAATTTTGGCGCAGCGTTAAGTCGCGGTGTCAGAATGCCAACGATGTTTGAACGTTACGGTGACCGAGGTTTATTTAAAGGTAATGGCAGTATTCGACCTGAGCAGTCTGACGCTTTGTCGCTAAGTGCTGATTATGACACTGCGCATTGGTCATTATCTTCTGCGCTGTATGTAAAACAAGTTTCTGATGCCATTGTAGCGACGTTTAACTCTACGGGTATTGGCAGCTATGGCAACGTTAATGATGCTGATATTAGCGGTTTTGAGCTGCAAGCAGATTATCAATTGTCCGAGTTCATTTCTTTTCAAGGACAAATGAATTTGGTGGATAGTAAAAGTAAGTCGCCATTTGTTGCGTTTAACAACAAGAAACTGCCTGGCATTTATCATCAAGAATACAGCGCTAAAGTCAGTATTGACGTTTCACAAGACTGGTCACTAGACGTCGCGACGCAATATAGCAAAGGACTCTATTTTAATCTGGCCAATAAAGTCCAGCAGCATACTCAAGGCAATGGTAATCCAAGTGATCGCTTGCTCAGTAATATCAATTTACGTTGGCAACAACGAGGGTTTGTCGTCAATGTTGGCGTCAACAATGTATTTGACGAGAGTTACCAAGATCTCGCCAACCGTCCTGCCCAAGGGCGCAATCTATTTATTAAGTTTTCATTCGAGGAATAATTACTATGAGTCATTTTTTAAGCGCAGCTAATGCTAAGCGTACTTCGTTGTCACTGGCACTCGCTGCTAGTGTGAGTTTACTCGCTGGCTGTGGCGGTAGTAATGATACTAAAACAGATATCGTACCTGTCACGCCTAAAAAAGCTGTGGTGCAAACCATCGCTCCTGATTATCTAAGTTCAGAAGTCGCTTATTTAGACATTAACGCTCAGTCAGTAGCGGGTGACTATTATGTGAAAGATAAGTCTGATTACACGTTAACAAGTTACGGTACTGATGTTTATCACATCGGACGCAGAGGGGTTGATACTGTTGCAAAGTACAATAGTGAATCACCTGATGAGCAAATCTATTCTTACAGCACAAACGCTGAGGGAGAGACGGTGTTGTCAAATCCATATAACTTGGTTTTTGCTAACGCTAATAAAGCGTATTTAATTCGTTATGCTTCGTCTAAAGTGTGGATTATCAATCCAAATGCAGCTAATAAAGAAGATTTTAAAATTGGTGAATTAGATTTAGCAGCTTACATACCTGAAGACAATAGCAAAACGCCTTCTCCATCTGCTGGCGTCATTGTTGACGGTAAGCTATATATTACGATGCAGCGCTTATCTGACAGTTTTGCACCAAACACAGCATATGTTGCTGTTTATGATGTTGCTACTGATACTGAAATTGAAACTAATCATACGGCTGATGATGAAGTTAAGGGTATTAAATTAAATGGTCAAAACCCGCTAGAGCACAATATCAAAGCTGCGTTTGGTGATGTGTATGTGACTTCTCGTAGTGCTTATGGCAACACTGATCTTAGTCTTAGCATGATCGAAAAAATTGAAACATCTGACTATTCAACGTCAACGTTAGTAAGTGCTGCTGATATTGCTGATAACACGGAAGCGTTTATTACGAGTAGTGAAATCGTGTCGACGACCAAAGGCTATTTTGTAGCGAGTAAAGCCGGCTTTAATGATGATGGTGTTTGGACAACAACGTCTGGTCTTTTTGAGTTTAATCCAACCACTGGTGCTATTGTAAATAGCAATATTGCTGGTACTGGTAGCGAACAGATTTCTTTTATTAGTGTTGATGATTCAAGCTTCTTATGGGTAAGTACTATTAATCCATCAACGCCGGGTATTGACGTTATTAATACTAATACTAACGAAAAAGAAGGCGATCGTTTACTCACTGAATTAAATCCGAGTGTGATTCGTTTCTTAAAATAGTTAACTCGTCACTCTCAAAAAAGCCAGCCTGTGAAAACAGACTGGCTTTTTTTTGTTTAGGATGAGCGGAATCATGCGAGGTCATGGAAGACAAAGAGTCGCTATGCTAGATAAAAATTGATCTAACACGAACGTTCGTGCTATTTTGTTGGTGGGATAATTAATGGACACCAATATGGTCGATAAAGGTAAGCAAACTAAACAGCAAATTCTAGAAACCGCCTTGTTGATGGCGACAGAAACAAGTCTTAACGATCTCACTATTGGCGGATTGGCAGTGGCGACTGGCATGTCAAAATCTGGGTTGTTTGCTCATTTCAAATCGAAAGAAAATTTGCAGCTGGCTGTGTTGCACCATGCTCATGGCCTATTTAGACAAATCATCATTGAACCCACTATTGACATTAAAGACCCGCTACCTCGGTTAATGAAGATGTGTGATTGTTGGCTAGATTGGTATGAGCGCCAAGCTAAAACCTGTATTTATATTTCTGCTGCCGTAGAGTTTGACGATCAAGAAGGCGCAGTTCACGACAAAATATGCCGCGACTTGGCCTTGTGGTTAGGTTATCTAACCTCAACGGTTGAAGAGGTGATTTGCGTGAAGCAGTTTGCGGAAGGTAGTGATGCTCAGCAGTTTGTCTATGAGCTCTATTCATTATATTTAGGAACGCAAAGTATGGTGTGGGTAGGCATTGAAGATGAAAAACACAGTAGGTTTAAACGCGCACTAACACAGTTGATTGAGCGATATAGGAGTTAAGTAATGAGTAGTAAGATCTATTTTTCAGATAGTAAAAAACGCTCTATGGGTTTTCATGTGATACGTGCTATTTCTAGTGTTTTGAATAAAGCGGCACCTAGATTGGCGCTGCGTCAGGCAGAGAAATTATTATTAACACCTGCTAAAGGGCGTAAAAAGATTACTATGCCAGAGCAGATGACAGTTGAACAGATCAGTGGTGTTGCTGGTAACTTACAGCAGTATCGCTTAGGCGAAGGGCAAATAGTGATACTCACGCATGGATGGTCAGGAAGTGCGAGTCAATTCTTTCCATTGATGGAGAAAATAGCAAAGGCGGGGTTTCAAGCAATCGCGTTTGATCACTATGGACACGGCAACAGTAGTGGGAAAATTGCCAACTTACCGCTATTTATCAAAGGCATTAATGATGTTGTGACTTTACATGGTAAAGAAAACATTCGTTGTATTGTTAGTCATTCGATGGGGACAGTATCGGCGCTTAATTTACCAAAGGATATTCCGCATGTTTTAATTGCCCCCATTTTTGGTTTTTATGATTCGCTGCGTAAGAGTGTGTTTGATAGCGGCATGTCTCCAGCGTTATTTGAGCGATTGTTAAAAGACATAGAAGGGACGCACCAAATTCGGTTTAAAGATGCTGTATCTGAACAACATATTGGTTTAGTAGAGCAGCCGCTACATATCATTCATGATGAGCAAGATCGTTTTGCGCCCTTTGCAGCGAGTCAAGCAATGAGTGAGACATATTCACATATCAAACTTTATCCAACCCAAGGGCATGGCCATGGTCGAGTAATAAATAGTGCAAATACTTGGCTAGTGATGCAAGGATTACTCCAACAACCTCTAAACAATCAGAAGTGATTTGACGAGTTTTAGGTTGAATGATTAAAGCGCTGAAAGCATAAGAATTCAGCGCTTTTTGTTTACCAAAAGCACAACATTTCTCTTATCGTTGGCGCGCTTTTAATCGTGGGTTTTCTTTACAGATAACATACAGCTTGCCGCGACGTTTAACGATTTGACACTTCGGATGACGGCTTTTGGCAGACTTAAGCGAAGACAATACTTTCAGTAGGGTCTGTTGATCTTTTGAGTTCATTTTTGCAGCAATTTGTTTGGGATTTCTGCAAGGCAGAGCCTATGTGGTGTAGCTGGCTACACGAATAGGCGATAACGCCGTAG
>CAJXRU010000162.1 GCA_913060565.1 uncultured Gammaproteobacteria bacterium
AAGCTACTTCCTTGGAATGTTAAACTTAGCTAGGTGCAGATCACCGGACGTTTACGAAAAATCACAGGGAAAAGTAAAGTGGTTCAACAACGCTAAAGGTTTTGGCTTTATCAATACCGATGGTTTACTGATGATATTTTCGCTCATTTTTCACAGATCGAAATGGATGGATTTTTAACATTAAAAGCAGGTCAGACAGTAGTATTTGATATAGAGAAAACACCTACGGGTTTTCACGCGAAAAGTATATCACCAGTTAGTTAAGCAAGAGCTCAAAGGAGAAAGATTTATTATTTGTAAGAGAAATTTAATATTGACGTTAATTTAAATATTTACTCAATATTATTATTGGAAAACACAATCAATCTATAAGGAATATGAAATAACATGAATAAAGTAGCTGTACTAAAAACACTAGGAATTATATTTTCATTTACTTTACTTCAAGGTTGCGGCGACAGCTATCCAGAAGTAGGGAAATTTAGTGGCGGTAATTTTTCCGCGAAAAATATATCACAATATTCTACAGTTTATGCTCTAGAGCCTAGTGAATTTGAAGATTGGAAAAGTAGGCTCGAGGAATTTAAAGACCTGTCAGTATTATCAGAAAGTGAACTATTAGCGCTTCAGCATACATTTTCACAATCCCCTTTAATTAAAAAGTCATTTGCATCAAAACCTTTACTAATTGCTGACAACCTTGATTTGGATAAGATTTCAGAAACAGAATATGGCTTAACGGCTAAAAAAACTGAACAAATCAATGCTGCCATAGTTAAGATCAAACAAGCTATATCAGATCTTAAGAGTGAAAAAAGTAAAGCTGACAATGCTATAAATGAGCTTGGTCGAATAAAAAGTGAAATTAAAGCAGAAAGAGAGGGTCTACTTAGCCACTTTAATACGTTAAAAACTCAAAGTGCTGAATTGTTCAAGCAATATACCAAAAAAGATACAGGTTCATCTAAGGCTCCAAAAGATGAAGTACTTAAAGGTAAGCCTTTTGATTACATTACGTTTAAAGAAGAAAACATATCTTGTCGTGACTACGCGATAAGTAAAAATAAATGGAAGAAAGAAAAGTACCAGACTTACCTTTACTCTAACCCTGTAAAAGTTGGCGAGAAAACGTATTGTCCTATATTTAAAACAATGGGTAATAAAACGTCAAAACGTAAGGCACTATTAGCTAATTTATCTGAAGCAGATAAATCATTACTAATGAAAACAGCGACAGCAAACGTTATTTATAAAAAGCGTAAAAGTGAGCTGAAGAAAAAAGAACGTAATGTTACCCGTGATAATCCCAGCTTAATGCAAGCTACAAAAAGCTATAACTTTAGGCATAAACAGCAATTATCTAATTGGATTGTAAAAGAAAAAAAAGCAAATCAAAAGATTGATCAACTTGCCTTAGTAACGAAAGATAAGATTAAAGAGAATAAAATCAAACAAATGACAGCCTTACTTGAAAGAGCAAAAAGTTATTATTTATTTGAATCGTTGCAAAATGAACTTAAAAAAGAATCAGTGATCCAGCCTGATGGTACTTTCACGTTAAAATCTGGAAGTGATTATTATTTGATTGAGGTAGATCCTACTCAAAAAACAAGACCAAAGGCTGCTCAATATGCATTAGTTCGTATGGATCAGTTTAAAAATAAGGAGCTAGTTACATTAACTAGTGATGAATTTTTCTCTTTCTCTGATTTATCTAATATCACCTTGTAAATTAAAAGACAGGCTTTAATTTAAGCCTGTCTTTCTTTTAAATAATTTCGAAGGGATGATGGAGAACCCCTTATAGATTAAGAACGCTTACTAAACATAAGGAATAGTAAAATGGAAGAACAGCAAGAGCCAGTGTACGGAACTCATTGTATGAGTTGTGACAACGGTAAAAATTACTGGGAAGATGAAAAAGTACCAGAGTCTTGCCCTGTATGCGGTGAGCATAAGAACTTTGACATTGTAGACCTTGAGTCACTGCGACATTAGTTTAATTAACATAACGGAATATCAGCATGAAAATAACAACAAGTGAAAATGAAACAGATGCAGGAATTACAGTCTATTTAGATGGTAACGCTATTGGTTGGGCTGATTACAATTATGAGGATGAATTAACGTTCAAATCCAGTGTTTCATTAACAGCGGATCAAATGATAGCGGTAGCAAGTAAATTAAAATCCATTAAAGCGTTGGAAAAAGCTAAAAGCCGCGACGCATTTTCGCATTTAAACCCGAATATTATTGTAGATAGTAAAGCGAATTAAAATTTCAGGTTAATATCAAATAAAGTGAGTCACTACTAATAATATGCCAATTGAATTTCTTACTGAAGAACAAAAAAGTCAATATGGCCGCTATAGTGGTGAGCCAAATGATACACAACTTGCTCGTTATTTTCTTTTGGATGATACAGCGCTAACGCTTATTAATAAAAGACGACGCGATTACAATCGTTTGGGGTTTGCTTTACAACTCACTACGGTGAGATTTCTCGGTACTTTTTTACCCGATCCAACAGATGTCCCAAATAATGTTCTTAATTTTATTGCACAACAAATTGATACTGACGTTGATAATTTAGCGCAATATTTGAGTCGTAAGATAACTCGTTATAGTCATAGCACTGAAATACAAACTTTTTACGGATATCATGAGTTTAATACACCTCCTTGGCGATTTAGGCTAACACGTTTACTTTATACCCGGGCTTGGATCAGTAATGAACGTCCGAGCCTGATGTTCGATTTTGCAACGGCATGGCTAGTACATCATAAAGTTCTCTTACCAGGAGTATCAACGTTATCTCGGTTGATTTCAGAAATTAGAGAAAGAGCCGTTAATCGTCTATGGAAGAAGCTAGCAGCACTACCAACCAAAGAACAAAAAGCGAAATTAGAAACACTACTTCAAATGCCTAATGATGGACGTGTTTCTCGTTTTGATAATTTTCGAAAAGGCCCGGTAACAATTAGTGGTCCTTCATTTGTTACCGCTGTAGAACGATACCTTGAATTAAAGGATTTTGGTTTACAATCGATAGATTTTTACCATATCCCACCCGTTAGACTTAAAAATCTTGCTCGTCATGCAGGTGTTATCTCCATGCATAAAATAGCAAGAATGCCAGATGAAAAGCGAATCGCTATTTTGTTGGCTTTTGTTAAAACGTTTGAAATCATGGCACTTGATGATGCCATCGATATTCTTGATTTATTAATCACCAGTATCGCTGGAGAAGCTAAAAAGCTTGGACAGAAAAAACGATTAAGAACACTGAAAGATTTAGATAAATCAGCACTCGCGTTAGCTGCAATTTGTGATCTGATATTAAATGAAGAAACCAAAGGTAGTCAGTTAAGGAAAGCTATTTATAGTAAATGTCCAAAAGAAAAGTTAGCCGAATCTATTGCAACAATCAATGCGATTGCCCGCCCTTCTAGTGATAATTTCCATGATGAAATGGTTGAGCAATATGGCAAAGTAAAGCGTTTGTTACCACGATTACTCAAGGATATTACAGTTAAAGCAGCTCCAGCGGGTAAAATTACGCTTGAAGCATTTGATTATCTAGCTGAGCTTGGTCATTCGCGTAAGCAAACATTAGATAATCCACCACTAGAGATCATTTCTAATCCTTGGAAGAGATTAGTCTTTAATAAAGATGGCCAAGTAACAAAACGAGGTTACACCTTGTGCTTTTTAGATAAATTACAAGATAGCTTACGAAGGAGAGATGTTTTTATTGAAGATAGTGACCGTTGGGGCGATCCAAGATCTAAACTATTACAAGATGAGGAGTGGCAAGCAAATAGGGTCAAGGTTTGCCGCTCTCTAGGTCATCCAGTCAAAGCCAATGAAGCAGTCGCAGCCTTAACAAGTCAACTGGATACTACCTATAAGCAAGTTGCTGCTAATTTTGATGATAATAGCGCTGTCACCATCGATCATTCTGGTAAGCATCCATCTTTAACAATTACTAATTTGGACAAACTAGATGAGCCAGACAGTTTAATATTACTTAGAAAAGAAGTTTCAGATTTATTACCTAAAGTTGATTTAACTGAATTACTTTTAGAGATACATGCGCTCACTGGTTTTCTTGATGAATTTATCCATGTAAGTGAATCTTCAGCACGAACAAATGATTTAGGTACCAGCATTTGTGCAGTGCTTATTGCTGAAGCCTGTAATATTGGATTAGAGCCATTAATAAAGTCTCATATTCCTGCATTAACACGACATCGTTTAAGCTGGGTGAAACAAAACTATGTTCGCGCTGAAACACTTGTGAAATCCAATGCTAGGTTAGTTAACCATCAAGCAACGCTAACGTTGGCAAAAAAATGGGGCGGAGGTGAAGTTGCCTCCGCTGATGGCATTCGTTTTGTGAGTGCCGTTCGAACGATAAATGCAGGGCCGAATAAAAAATATTTTGGCTCCAGTAGGGGCATTACTTGGTATAACTTTGTATCAGATCAATTCTCAGGGTTTCATGGCATTGTGATACCCGGGACGTTAAGAGACTCTATGTTTGTTTTAGAGGGACTTTTGGAGCAACAAACAGGATTGAACCCAACTGAAATCATGACCGACACCACAGGCACCAGTGATATAGTGTTTGGCTTATTTTGGTTATTAGGTTATCAATTTTCACCACGTTTGGCTGATGCAGGTGAAGCTGTTTTCTGGCGAATAGATAAAGACGCTGATTATGGTGCTCTCGATGATATTGCACGAGGAGCCTTAAACCCAGACAAAATATATCAACACTGGGATGATATGATGAGGATTGCAGGTTCATTAAAATTAGGCACAGTACAAGCTTCTGAACTCATTCGCTCCTTACTTCGAAGTGACAGACCTTCTAGTTTAGCGCAAGCTATCATTGAAGCTGGACGGATCAACAAAACCATCTATTTGCTCAACTACATCGATGATGAAGATTATCGTCGACGGATATTAACGCAATTAAATCGTGGTGAAGGACGACACTCTGTTGCTCGCATTATTTGTCACGGTCAACGTGGTGAAATTCGTAAGCGATATAAGGAAGGACAAGAAGATCAACTAGGTGCGCTTGGCCTAGTTACAAATGCTGTAATTTTATGGAACACCATCTACATGCAGTCTGCATTGGATCATTTACAACAATCGATAGAAATTAACAAAGAGGATGAAGCTAGATTATCTCCTCTAGGGTATGGTCATATTAATGTATTAGGTCATTATTCTTTTACTTTGGCAGAGCAAGTAAAAAAAGGAAAACTTAGACCTTTAAATCTGCCTTCAACAGGGATGGAAAATCCTTAGAGTAACTTTTCGTACCATTGGACTTCAAACCCCTTTCTCTGCCTAGGGCCGTGTCGTTGTATTCTGCTGTCCAAAACGTGCTTTGTCTTGAAACCACACGTCTACACTTTTAAGGCTTGCACTCTACGGGATCGTACGGACTATTTCACTTTCGAATTTTTTAAAAGCTTCCTGTACTTCCTCTGATTACTTGGGGCGTATTGAACGACTTATGGATCAGCTAAACCATATTGATTTTAATAGCTTGTAAATAGCATTGGATGATAATCAACATCAAAATTGGCATTGATCCTTTACATATAGGCTCAGCATTTATCTTACCTAATAAAAGAAAAAGCCGAATATTTCCACATTCAGTGCTTTATATACCAAGTCCTATTCTCTTCGATATAGCCTCAAGTGCTATTAGAGCATTAAGGCTAATATCTTATTAGAACAAAATATATTAAATGATTAAGCTTATTTTTTAAATCGACGTGATGCTAAACTGATAATACCTAATGCAAAGATTGCAAGAGTAGAAGGCTCTGGCACAGTCGTATTAGTATCAGGAGTTATCATTTTGATATCAGCAGTTATATTATAACTATAATCGCGAGATAGACCACTAACAAAAACCTGAGTTCCAAATGTAGGCGCATGACCAATTCCTTGGCTTAGGTCTCCCGATCCTGAATCATTGGCCGAGCCAGTAAGAAACAATGAATCTCCGCTTATATAAGGGATAACGCTACCTGCACTAGTACCATCAACATCTGCATCAAGAAAACCAGAAGCAATGATGTCGCCTGCAGCTAAAGTAAATTGGCTCAAAGCTAAAGAAAAATCGAAACTGAAATTACCAGTGCTAAAATAATCAGTGCCAGAATATCGTGTCTCACCAATTGCCATGATAGTAAAATCATTGGCTGCTGCGTTATTAATTCTTACTATAAAAGGTGTCACTTGACCACGGTTACTACCGACCGTAAAGTCAAAGCTATTGACCGTTATAAGTTCAGAAAAACCTGACGCATTAGTATAAGCATCGCTTTCATTGATCACCATAATAGCTTCAAAGTTATCTACAGTTCCACCCGAAAGTGAATCTCCCAATGTAATAAGCCCAGCATGAGCTACATTAAAAAAACAGAAAACTGAAAACATTATTCCTACATTGATATATTTAATCATTATTTGATATTCCTTTTAATATTTTCACAATAAATATGAAAAATAACAGTTAAAAGTGATACGTCATCACTAACATACTTTTATAAAGCACAAAATATGCCAATAAAAATAAATGCAATTAATTCAGATGTATAAATAAAAAACCAACATTTGTTATCTACATGTGTAAAATAACTTGACACAATCAACTCATTAATTAGTTGTTTTTTATTAAATAATAATAAAACACATATTTTAATCTCTTGGGGGGTTAATTCCCAGGGCAAGAGCATGTTAATTTTCACCAATTAATAACTCTGCCCTAAAATTATCATCGAGTGCTGCCATTTTCAATTTGTGTTTCATACTAGCTTTTCTAGTTGTATTCGTTTTAACAATATTTAAAGCGAGCTTTCTAAAAGCGTTCATCACTTCTGCTCCATTTCCACGCCTAATACGTGACTCGTCCTCACGGAACGTCATATCTAGTGTCCAATGTAGCGTGTTTTCTACTGCCCAATGATTACGGATAATATGATTCAAACGCTCCGCATTAAGTTTATGTGAGCTTATGTAATAGCGACTGTCTGTCGTCATTTTTTCATCTACATGGCGCTCAGAATCTATCCGAACAACTGTCTTTATACTCGACCACTTTTCTTTATCGCTCAACCAATCATTGGCTATTTCAAGTTGCAGGCATTTTCTTACTTCGATGCGACCATGTCCTGCGTCTGTTTCTTCATGTTGAGAATACGCCACATCTTTATACTTTTCGCGCTCTGCAATATGGAACTATATTACTTTGTTGTTTTTAGTCTTTTATGTGTAATGTACATTACAATTACTTGACTAGTTTTTAAAAATATTAGCTTGTTGAAGTCTGAGGGGGGAGAGCTAACGCGAGGGAGGAACGCCCGAAAGTGACAAAGATTTACAGACAACGGAACGTTGGCCATCATTGAAGTAAGTCAAAGTTGAATTTGTCCCACTTAGTTTTTTTGCTTTAGCTCCTCTCGTCTGTGTACTCGTTAAATATTGTGCCGGTTAATACGGCCTAAAAAACTTAATCAACAATCATTGAATTTGACCGAGCAGCAATTACATTG
>CAJXRU010000163.1 GCA_913060565.1 uncultured Gammaproteobacteria bacterium
CAGCGTCAGATGTGTATAAGAGACAGGTTATTTTTTGTACCACAAAACGTGATGTGCAAGATTTAGCAATGGACTTAAAGGACTTTGGTTTTAGCGTTTTAGCCCTGCACGGTGATTTAGAGCAACGAGATCGCGACCAAACGCTAACGCGTTTTGCCAACAAGAGTGCATCGGTACTTGTTGCAACAGACGTTGCAGCTCGTGGCCTTGATATCGACAGTCTTGATACGGTTATTAACTATCACATTTCAAGCGATCCAGAAGTTCACGTACACCGCATCGGACGTAGTGGCCGTGCTGGCGCTAAAGGACAAGCACTCTCATTGTTTGCCGAAAAAGAATTCAACAAAATTGGTCGTTTAGAAGAGTTTTTAAACATCTCGGTTGAACCAACGCCATTGCCAGACAACAGCGTGTTAGACAAACCATTATTAGCACCAGCGATGGCTACCTTACAAATTGATGGTGGTAAAAAGCAAAAAGTACGTGCTGGCGATATTCTAGGCGCACTAACAAGTAAAGGCGGCATCGCAGGCAAAGACGTGGGTAAAATCCAACTTGCCGACAACTGGGCTTACGTTGCCGTTGCAGCAAGCAAAGCACAAACGGCGCTGCGTAAAATTAGTGAAGGTAAACTTAAAGGTCGTAGTTTTAGAGTGCGAAAACTTAAGTAAGACTCTTGTTTTAAGCCACCTGTGTTAATAGGTGGCTTTATTTTTTAGCTAATCATCGCTAACTTGGTGGGCAAATTCATAGCGTCATATCAAGTCGAAATACAGACAACCATAATCACTTGTTAGAAGACGCTAGCTCAGTAATTACTGGCGGCTTATGAGCGAGAATTGAAACACACTCATTTAAGCCAATAATAAGATATTCATGCAGCTCACAAAGCTTACCTGTTACGAAATGATCTCGCGTATTCTCGAGAGAGTTCCAGCCACCTTCTAATACTTCAAAACACCAACCTTTGGTTAAATCACACTCAGACCAAAATTCACCGAGGTCACCTTCATCAAGAACTCTAAAGCCCCACGTAGCATCAAAGTTGGCTTTGATTTTCCAATTCTTTGACTCAACAATAATATCTAAACCGCTATCTGAAAGTTTAACTTCGTCTACTATCGTACTGCGATCAGATTTATATGGTGATTCAATTATTAACACCTTTGGTTCGTATATCATCGTAGTCTTCTAACGCCCGCAGCAGCGGGCTAATTTGAAGCGCAGCGTAGAATTAGTCCGACTGCCTGCGCTTGTTATACGTTGCCTGTTACTCACTTTCAGACAATTCTTTTTTTACGGCTGCAGCTGCGACTCTTTTCTCGTTATCAGTAGTAGCAACAGCTAAGAGCTCCTTTACAGCACTTACATGCCAGACTTTTCCTAAATCAGATTCGGAGTTTACCCGCCCAGAGTAAACTCCGAGAAACTCCCATGCTTTATTGGCTGATAGAGAAGATACAACTTTCCCCTCTTTCAAGTGCCGATAGCCTGATGGGCGAAAAGCAATAACCGGAGAACCCGACTGCCCTTGACGAGTTCTACAATCTATTAGAAAGACTGGGTTTTCAGGTGTTATTAGACTTAACTCTTGAGCCATAAAGCCTGTTGCCCAGATAGGTAGTTTTCCGTGCGAAGATAATCCAAAAGGGAAACCTATTACACTAACATTCTCAGCAGGGCTTAATACTAAATTTACCTTATCAAGGTCAGTCTCTAGGTAGTATGGGTATTTTGAAATATCACTACCCCAGGATAAGTTTAGTGCGACAATATCTGCCTTCTCTCCTAGCTCTGGATGCTCAAACCAATATGGGGTTTTATCCTCACGAAATAGTGGAAGCTTAACAACTTTCCACTCATTACCGACTTCTTCGAAACTCTCTACATTTTTGTGGAAATGTATAGCAATAGTATCTGGTTCCGCTGCGTACTTATTTAGACACTTGCCCGTCTCTTGGTTTCGGCCAGTTACATTGTGGCGATTTGTCACTAGAGCACAATGGGACTCTCTATTATTTGCAACCAAAATGGCTGTGCCAGAGCTAAGCTTGGTATCACCAAAAAACATTTCTATGTAAAGTGACTTAGCCGTTGGGATTTCGATATCCATTAATTCAATCTTTCCATAAGTTGGCACTCAATCGTATAACGCCAACCTAAACCGCAGTTTACTGGTGCAGGTTTTGCGCCTTTTGTTTATTGCAAAAAATGCGACAGTAAAAGCTGTCGGATTTCAGGTTCTTGTTATAATCGGCAGCTTAAAGTATCAATCCTAACTAGCTAAGTTTCTAATCGATTTTCACTTGTGATCCAAAGGTAAATTATTCCACCCAAGCTGACAAGCAAACATCCAGATGATATTTTGAACATCAGCTGTATACCGGTATTAGGGCACCCCCACATACAAGTTGACATCAATCCCGCAATTGAGGCAGCTAAAATTAAAATATTTACTACAAGAGCCAAAATATATTTCATCGCTCACCTGAGTTTATAACAGCTTAATATATGGAAAGTAGTGCGATAAATGTTCGCGCTATTTTCACGTTAAAAAATCACGATAAATTAAATTATAAATATTTACAACTACTTAGATTAATTGTGGCAAACAAAAAGCGTGAAAGGCGGAAAAAGTCCTGATAATAACGAAAAAACAATTCGAGACAATAAACTGTATAAGTAAGCAGGTAATTAACGGTCGTTAAATACCTTTATCAATCACCAGCCTCCGAGTACCTGATACTAATCTGAACCCAAACAAAAAAAGCGCTTATCATTGATAAGCGCTTTCAATTGCCATATTAATCACATTGCTAATTAAGCAGTTTCTTTATTACTCACTCGCATGAATACTGAATAAAGCACAGGGATTAAAATCAGGGTTAGCAAGGTAGCGAACGTTAATCCGAATACCAATACCACCGCCATTGACTGGAAGAACGCGTCAAAGAATAGTGGAATCACACCAAGTACCGTGGTTAATGTGCCCATCATTACAGGGCGAACACGGCTGGTTGCTGAGTCGATGATGGCATCGAAACGCGCTTTACCTTGGTCGATTTCAAAGTCCATTTGATCTACCAATACAATGGCATTTTTAATGAGTAATCCAGACAGTGATAACACACCTAGAATGCCCATGAATTCAAGTGGAATACCTGTAGTAACTAATCCAAATACCACGCCGATAAATGATAATGGAACCACTAACCAAATAACGACTGGTTGGCGAATTTTACCAAACAAGATGACAACCACTAATACCATCGCTAATAAGCCAAGTGGAATAGTCGACATTAAATCGTTTGACGACTCAGACGAGTTACCAGCTTCACCATCCCATTTCAGCGTGTAACCATCAGGTAATTCAATGGCTTCAATCTTAGCTTGAATACGCGCTTGTAGTACTGATGCAGGCACGCCAGCAACGGGATCACATTGCGCTGTGATGGTAAAGATGCGGTCTTCGCGTCTAATGATGCTGTCGCGCCAAATTGTTCTAAAACCATTAGTTACTTGAGCAATAGGCACTGAGCGCCCGGTTGCTGAGCTAAGCACTTGAATGTTGTAGATATCGTCTATAGTTGCATTTTGTGAATCAGGAACGCGAGAAACGATAGGAATTAAATCTTCGTTTTCACGATACATACCCACGGTTTTACCCGAGTAGTAATCTGCGAGTGCATTGGCTAAATCTTGACGAGAAATACCAGCACGACGACCTTTTGATTCAGAATAAACTGGCTCGATGACACTCACTGGCTGACGCCAATCATCTTTTACGGACAAGCTTTGGCTATCGCTCGCCATGATGTCTTTTGCTTGGTTGGCTAACTGACGTAATATCTTAGGATCATTGCCTTTAAAGACCGCCTCAATTTTAGAACCACCGCCAGGCCCTAACACAAAACGCCATGCTTTAGCTTGTGCCGTTGGGAAGCGCTGGGCAACATAGGCTTGTACTTTAGGCAGCATGCCATCGATTTCATGGTAGTCATCAACACGAACTAATAGCTGACCGTATGAACCATTATTTGGCTCACTGCCATAGGTCAACATAAAGCGTAAACCACCGCCACCGACAAGGCTTTGCACGGCGTTAACACCATCCATTTCACTGACAAACTGTTCAAGTACTTTCATGTCTTGAGCTGTTTTTTCGATTTTAGTACCTTCCGGTAACCAGTAATCTACAACCATTTGTGGGCTGGTCGACTGCGGGAAGAACCCTTGTGTCATGAACTTAGCGCCCCACACTGATGCAGCAAATAATCCGATGGCAACAAAGATGACAGGCCAGCGATAATTAAGCACAACTTTCATGAAGGCTTTATATTTCAAGGTCAACGCACTCGGCTTATCAACCTGTCCTTCGTCTTCGTTTTGCGGCAATAACCAATAACAAGCAAGTGGCGTTAATGTAATCGCAAATATCCAACTAAATAGTAATGAAATCATTACTACCCAGAATAAATCGCCAGTGTATTCAGCTGTTTCACCCGGTGCTAAACCAATTGGCGCGAAAGCAATAATACCTACTAGCGTACCGCCTAATAGTGGCCACTTAGTTTGGCTAACAATATCTTTGGCAATTTGCAGCTTTTTAGCGCCGTTTTTCAGGCCGACTAAGATACCTTCGGTCACTACAATGGCATTATCTACCATCATTCCTAACGCAATAATCAATGCGCCTAATGAGATACGATGCATTGGAATACTAATCATATTCATGGTGGCGAGCGTTGCACCAATGGTTAGCAGCAAAATAAAACCGATAACGATAGCGCTTCGAATACCCATGAATAAGAAAATAGTCACGATAACGATGGCAAGTGCCGCTAATACATTCATTACAAAGTTGTCGACTGAGGCTTCTACAATACTACCTTGATGGTAATACTCATGAACTTCCATGCCGATAGGACGACGACTCAGTGATTCTTGTAACTTCGCATTAACCGCATCGCCCATCACAACAACGTTACCACCAGCAACATTACTAACACCAATAGCGATGGCATCTTGCTTGTTGTAGCGAATTAACTTGCTTGCCGGTGTTTGATAACCACGGTACACATGAGCAATGTCTTTTAAATAGGTAATTTTGCCGTCGCTGCTGGTTGATACCAGTAAGTTTTTAATCGACTCAATAGAGTCAATACCGCCCGACGGGTCAATGATGAGCCGCTGATCGCCAATCGCAACATTACCAGAAGCCACAACATCATTTTGAGCGCCTAAAATCTCATATAGCTTGGAAACTGACACACCTAACACCGCAGCGGTATCTCGCGATATCTCTACAAAGATGGCTTCTTGCTGTTCGCCTGCGAGTGCGACCTTAGCAACACCTTTTATTTGTAATAGCTCTTTTTGCAACGATTTGGCATATTGACGTAACTCAGCAGGTGAATAATCAGGGCCAGTAATAAAGTAATACAAGCCGTAAACGTCACCAAAGTCGTCATTGACGATTGGCGTTGAGGCTTGGCTAGGAAGCGAGCGCTGCGCATCTTTTACTTTGTTGCGTATTTTGGTCCAAATAACCTGTAAGTCTTCTTTATTTTTCGAAAACTCGTATTTCACATCAACATTGATTTCTGACACACCTGCCGATGATTTAGACCGCACTTCTTTGACTTCTTGGAGCTGTTGAAGCGCAGTTTCTAATGGCTCTGTAACTTCTCGTGCCACTTGCTCAGGGCTGCCACCGGGATACTGAGTGAAAATAACCGCCGTTCGAATAGTAAATTCAGGATCTTCAAAACGTGCCATATTCTGATAAGCCTGCCAGCCACCCGCTAACGACAACAGAATAATGATGACACTTAAAATCTGATTTTTAATGGAAAACTCTGCAATATTCATAGCACGCTCTCACAATTGATTAGATAAAGTTGAGTTAATGGCATTATTCTTTCACCCATGCGCGAACTTTAGTTCCTTGGGCCAACGCGCCAATGCCAGCAGCGACGATAGTTTCACCTTTGGTTAACCCACTAATCACTTCTAAGCTTTCTCCAACGCCCGGCTTAAGAACAACGTCACGCTTACTAATCGCCATTGTTTTCTCGTCAACTACCCACACAAAGGATGCATCACCATTTGAGCCAATTGCTGTTAGTGGCACGGCAATATTCGACGATTTCTTCGCCTTGGTTGGTGGCTCAAGCCATAATGTCGCGCTCATACCTGGCAGAATATTTAAATCATTAATGGCGTCAAATCCAAATACCACTTCATAGGTTTGTGAATTCAAATCGGCTTCTAGATTAAGCTCTTTAAAAGTCGCATCAATCTTAAGATTAGGCGCTGCATCAAGCACTATGTAAGCCTGCGGAGCCTGAGACTCTTCTTTTGGCGCACGTAAAATAATGTTTGAAGGAATATTAATTTTCGCTTCTAATTTCGCTAACGACAATAAAGTAACAACGGTTTGCCCCGCTTGAATCGTTTCTTGCGGTTCAATGAGCACATTTGCAACATTACCAGTAAATGGTGCTCGTAATGTTGTATCGTCTAACGCCTTTTGGGCACTAATCATCTGTGATTGATTCACTTCAAAATCAGTCTTCTTACCAGCAAGTTCACTTTTAGAAATAACCTTGGTATCCATCAGCTGTTTGGCACGTTCATATTCAGCTTGTGAATTTTCAAACTGCGCCTTGGCAACATTAAGTTTTTCTTGATAATCGCGCTTATCTAATTGCGCTAACACGTCACCTTGTTTTACTTCATCTGAATCACGCACGGCTAATGTGTCAACTTTACCACTGACTTGAAAGGCCAATTGCGATGACTGACTTACTTCAATTACGGCTGGATAATTTAAAAAGTGGCTAGTTTGTGCTTGGCCAATCTTTATCAATTTTGCAGGTCGAATGAGATCTTGTGCATCGTTAGGCGCTTCATTCGCCTTATCTTGGCAACCGCCAATCAATGACGCCAAGATGATCATCGAAGTTATCATCGTAATTTTGGTCAGTTTCATAGTTCCTCCAAAGGGACTTTTTATATAACTTAGTGTAATTAACTACTTGTATTTAGGTAAATGGACAATGGCATAACCCATTGCCGTATAAATGGCTTTCTCTGTCTCTTCATCAGGATATTTAAAACGTCGCATTAATCCTGCGATACCGGTGTCATTATCAAAAAATGCACCAGTCACTTTAATAACTTGTCGAAACTCTTGATTACTCTTAATTGCATGCACCCAAGAATTATAAAAATCATCAGCGCTGTCAAAACAAAGATTCTGATCAAGAATGCTAACAAGACGCGGCTGTAACGCCATTAACAAATCATTCTTTTTCGAAAAGTGCCCGTTAATTGTTGAGCGGCCAATCGTTGCTTGCTTTGCTAAATTACTAAAGGTTAATGACTCAATGCCATTAGACTGTCTCTTATACACATCTGACGCTGCC
>CAJXRU010000164.1 GCA_913060565.1 uncultured Gammaproteobacteria bacterium
ACCACATAGGCTCTGCCTTGTAGAAACCCCAAACAAATTGCTGCAAAAATGAACTAAAAAGTTCAACAGACCCTAATATCAAGGAAACAACACAAGGACAGTGTGATTGGACAATCTATGAAAAAGAACTCATTAAATAAGCAAATAATTATCAGACGCTTGTCGCAAATATCTTTGGCATTAGTGCTTATTGCTGCCCTTGCATCGCTATTATGGCATTCGCAGGAGCAGTCAAAAGAAATGCGCGCCCAGCAAGAAGAGTCAATGGCTGCGATTTTAAAACAGCAATTAGCACTTGCCGCGACCATGGGATTAAAGCTTAATGATCAACAGCAATTACAGTGGTTGGCACAAACATTAAGTGAATCACCACTGATTAATGGTGTTTGGATCCATCGCAGTGACGGTACCTTGATGGCAGAATCAACCGTACAAACTCAGCAACCGACATTGATGCTTGCCGCTGAAATACGTCAAGATAAGTTATTAGGCTATTTACGATTACGTTTGAATCAAGATGTCTTTGTACAACCCATTGTTGAAATTCAAAAACAGCAACAAGAATGGCAGCGTTGGTCTTTATTACTAGCAGGATTGATTGGTATTTTATTAGCACGGGCATTATCGCAAAAACGGGCGAAGTATCAGCTGAGAGATTTACTCAATAAGTATCGCCGTAAAGAGCGCAGTGAGCAACAAGAAGCCAATGAATCGACGTAACAAAAGATATAGTCATTACCGTTATTTAGGCATAAAAAAAGCCAGTGACATGTCACTGGCTTTGTTGTTTACAACAATAATTAGTCTTTTAATAAAGACTCAAGCGTTAATTCAATCATGCCGTTAAATGTCGTTTGACGCTCTTCAGCTGTTGTTTCTTCGCCTGTGCGAATGTGATCAGATACTGTTACAACACACAATGCTTTAGCGCCAAATTCAGCAGCTACACCGTATAGACCAGCCGCTTCCATCTCAACACCTAATACATTCATTTTTTCAACTGTATCAAACATGCTTGGTTGTGGCGTGTAGAACAAATCAGCAGTGTAAACATTACCAACTAATGCGTCGATGTTGTTTTCTTTAGCCGCAGTTACCGCATTGTGCAGTAGACCGAAATCAGCAATCGCAGCAAAGTCATGGTCTTGGAAACGTGCACGGTTTACTTTTGAATCAGTACAAGCGCCTTGCGCGATGATGATGTCACGAACTTTAACGTCTGTAGAAACAGCGCCACAGCTACCAACACGTACTAAACGCTTAACGCCGTATTCAGTAATCAACTCTTTCGCATAGATAGAGATTGAAGGAATACCCATACCAGTACCCATGACTGAGATACGCTTTCCTTTATAAAAACCCGTGTAACCAAACATGTTACGCACGTCAGTTACTTGCTCAACATCTGTTAGAAATGTTTCAGCAATAAATTTAGCGCGAAGCGGATCGCCCGGCAATAAAATATCTTCTGCAAATGCACCTTCTGGAGCGTTAATATGCGGAGTCGCCATAATAAGTTAACCTTAATAATTAATTATAAAAATGATTTACCATACGCCAATGGCGATAAATCTAAATAGGATGCAATGCTTTGACCAATATCGGCAAACGTATCACGTTTACCCACACTTCCACCCTGCATTGATGGGCTATAAAAAATAACAGGAATATGTTCACGTGTGTGATCACTACCCGGCCAGCTTGGATCACAACCATGATCAGCTGTTAGTACTAATAAATCATCATCGGCCATTTGCGCGATAAATTCCGGTAAACGACTGTCAAAATACTCTAGTGCACTGGCATAACCAGGAATGTCACGACGATGTCCGTAGGCAGAATCAAAGTCCACAAAGTTCGTGAATACAATGGCATTTTCAGGCGCCGCTTGATGTGCTTTTAGCGTTTCATCAAACAAATCAGCAAGGCCTGTAGCCTTCACTTTTTTGGTGATACCTTGTTGCGCATAAATATCAGCAATTTTACCGATGCTGATCACTTCATTACCGGCTTCTTTAGCGAAATCTAATAACGTCTTAGACGGTGGTAATACCGATAAATCACGACGATTGCCAGTGCGCTCGAACGACGCACTATCTTTGCCAACAAATGGACGAGCAATAACTCGGCCAATGTTGTATTCATCTAACACATCACGGGCCGCTTCACACACTGCTAATAAACGCGCTAAACCAAAGGTTTCTTCATGAGCAGCAATTTGGAATACACTATCACTAGAGGTATAAAAAATGGGTTTACCTGTCGCCATGTGCTCTTCGCCAAGCTCTTCTAGGATAGTTGTGCCTGAACCATGACAATTACCTAAAACGCCGGGTAAATCACAGCGTTTAATAAGCTCATCGATAATTGCTTGTGGGAATGAGTTTTCTTTTTCAGTGAAATACCCCCATTCGTACAATACTGGCGCGCCAGCAATTTCCCAGTGACCACTTGGCGTATCTTTACCGGTACTGATTTCTGCGGCAAAACCATATTGACCGATTGGTGAAGTGTCTTGGTCATTACCTTGTGGGAAATAACCAGAGCTATCGAAACACGCATGAGACAAACCAAGTTTTGTCAGTGTTGGAATATTCAGTGTGCCTTGACGGTTTACATCGGCAGTACCTGCTGCACAAGCCTTTGCAATACTACCAAGCGTATTTGCACCAACATCGCCGAATGTATCAGCGTCATCACTGGCACCGATACCGAGTGAGTCTAACATCATAATAGTGACGCGTTTCATAACTTATCTTCCGTCAATTAGTAGCCAGTGCTTTGAACACTTGGCTGTTGATTATTTAATGTCGCAATTAAATTGCCTAACAAGCTACTGGCACCAAATCTAAAGTGTGCTGGGGTAATCCACTCACTTGATAATATTGATTGTGTAAGCGCCAGATAATCTGCAACATCTTGCGCGTTTTTCACGCCGCCGGCGGCTTTAAAGCCACAGGTTTCGCCAGTGTCTTTAATCGCGTTAAGCATTTGCTCTGCCGCTTCTAATGTCGCATTAACAGGTACTTTACCCGTCGATGTTTTAATAAAGTCAGCACCGGCATTAATGGCAATTAAACTGGCTTTTTTAATGAGCTCAGGCGATTTAATTTCACCAGTTTCTAGAATAACTTTTAACGTAACATTGTCACCACAAGCATCCTTACAGCCACGAACAAGTTGTGCGCCAACCTCTTCGTTACCCGCTAGAAATGCGCGATAAGGGAAAACAACATCGACTTCATCAGCACCCGCTTCAACAGCGGCCTTTGTTTCAGCAACCGCACTATCAACATTGTCATTTCCGTGCGGAAAATTAGTGACAGTTGCGACTAAAATGTCATCTGCATTTAACGCCTTAAGTTGTGCTTTTGCCGTTTGAATAAATGCAGGATAAATACACACAGCCGCCGTTTTACCAGCCTCACTTATTGCTTGTCGACACAATGCTTGAACTTTCTCAGGCGTATCATCTTCACTTAACGTTGTAAGATCCATTAACTGGATGCCATAACACGCTGCGCGCTCTAAATCAGTCATTTTTGTTTTGTTTACTCTCGATAGCCTATAAATGACTCTATATTCGGAGCCACTTCAATAACTCTCAATTTAGCGAGTTTTAACCATAGTTACCATCATCAAGATCACATTTGTTAGAAAAAGCAGGCAGGAAGTTTTTGTGGCATGAAGCAAGTCAATAAATTACTATATTTCAAATAATTGTTTAGCATTATTGGTGGTAATTTCAGCAATAAAATCTACTGATGTATTGTGTAATTCACTAAGATGTTGAGCAATAATTGGAATGCGTTTCGGGTGATTAACCTGACCTTGAAATCCACTAACCGGCATGTCGGGACTGTCAGTTTCTAACAATAAAGATGCTAGCGGTAATTGTGCCACCGTGCGTCGTGTTTTTTGTGCTCGCTCATAGGTGATGACGCCGCCAATACCAATATAAAATCCAAGCTTAATGAACTCCTTAGCCTGTACAAGACTACCACTAAAACCGTGAATAACACCGCCCTTGGGTAACTGATATAAGCGTAGATATTTAAGCAAGATATCAAGCGCTTTATGACCATGACAAATCACGGGCAGCTCAAGCGACTTTGCCAAGGCTAATTGCTGTTTTAATACATCAACTTGTAAATGCTGAGGCCAATCAATAGCGCCATCTAACCCTATCTCACCAATAGCTACAATGTTCTCTCGCTCATTCGTCGCTAATTTAATCAACATCGGTAGCTGATCGTCATCATTCAAAAAATGAGGATGAACGCCTAATCCACAGTAAATGTTGGTATATTGTGCAGACAAATCAAGCGTCTTTTGCCAATTACTGGCATCAACGCTAGGCACGATGAATTGGCAAACACCAGCGTCTGCACTATGGGCAAGTACGGTATCAATCTCTCCCATTTGAGATAAATCAAGATGACAGTGTGTATCGATGAAGTGAATATTTTTCTTGAGCATGAGTAAATAACCTTACAAAGTAAACATATTCGCAAGGCATGAAGAATTAAGTGATTGCGCAGTTTATGATGTGCTTTATACGTTTTGACTCAATTAAACGTCAGGTTCAAGCACATTAGTTACTTTTCTTTGCTTCGCCAAAGAAAAGTAACTAAAAGAAAGGCTAACCGCAAATTTATCACTAACTCTTAAATAAAAAATTGCCTATTCAATAACGTGTTTAATCCGCATCCCTGCGGAAAACACTTAAGAATCATCCCTGATTCTCATATTGGTCAATTTTCAATTTAAGGTGATAAATAGCGGCAAACTTAACCACCAAAAACCTCAGCAGTTAATTAATTCTCGCGTGTTTCTCTAAACGTAATCTCAGGGTAACGTTCATATGCAAGATTTAAATTAACCATAGTCGGTGCGATATAAGTTAGGTTATCGCCACCATCTAATGCAAGGTTATCATGTGCTTTCTTTCTAAATTTCTCTAGTTTAATCGCGTCATCACAGTTAACCCAACGCGCTGTAGCAACGTTAATAGGCTCGTAAATGGCCTCAACCTTATATTCAGATTTAAGACGAGCAACAACCACATCAAACTGAAGAATACCAACCGCGCCTAAAATCAATTCGTTTGAACGCAGTGGTCTAAATACCTGTACAGCGCCTTCTTCTGATAATTGGATCAAGCCTTTTTGAAGTTGCTTCATTTTCAGTGGATCTTTTAGCAAGATACGGCGGAATAATTCCGGAGCGAAGTTTGGAATACCACTGTATTTAAGCATTTCACCTTGCGTGAACGTGTCACCAATTTGAATGGTACCGTGATTGTGCAAACCGATAATATCACCAGAAGTCGCGCCATCAGCATGAGAGCGATCACCTGCCATAAAGGTCAAAGCATCAGAGACATTAACATCCTTACCAATACGCACGTGCTTCATCTTCATGCCTTTTTCATACTTGCCAGAGCAAATACGCATAAAGGCTATTCTATCGCGATGTTTAGGATCCATGTTTGCCTGAATCTTAAATACAAAGCCTGTAAATTTCTCTTCAGTCGCTTCTACTTCGCGTTGTTCAGTAATTCGATTAACTGGCGCAGGAGCCCAGTTCACAAACCCATCTAGCATATGGTCAACGCCAAAGTTACCCATTGCCGTACCGAAGAATACTGGTGTTAATTCGCCTGCTAAAAACATTTCTAAATCAAATGGATTAGAAGCACCTTGCACTAACTCCATGGTTTCACGCAGCTCTTCTGCATAATAACCAATGGCTTCATCAAGTTCAGGGTTATCAAGCCCTTTAATAGAACGAACTTCTTGAATGGTATGGCCTTGTCCCGTTTGATATAAAACAGTTTCGTCGGTCAACAGGTTATAAATTCCTTTGAATTCTTTACCCATACCGATTGGCCAAGTAATTGGTGCACAAGCGATGTTTAATACATCTTCCACTTCATCCATTAGCTCTAACGGATCGCGTGTATCACGGTCAAGCTTATTCATGAAGGTAACGATTGGAGTTGTTCTTAAGCGCGTAACTTCCATTAATTTTATGGTACGTGCTTCTACACCTTTTGCTGCATCAATCACCATTAAACATGAATCAACAGCGGTCAGTGTACGATAAGTATCTTCCGAGAAATCTTCATGTCCTGGTGTATCTAGTAAATTTACCAGACAATCTTTATAAGGAAATTGCATTACCGAGGTAGTAATCGAAATACCACGCTCTTTTTCCATGTCCATCCAATCGGATTTTGCATGCTGTCCAGATTTCTTACCTTTGACGGTACCTGCTTTTTGCAAAGCTTGTCCGAATAATAATACTTTTTCGGTAATCGTTGTTTTACCCGCATCCGGGTGAGAAATGATAGCAAAAGTTCTTCTACGCTTTACTGACGCGGCAAATACCGGATTAGACATTAAATTTTTCCAAATATGTACACAGCTTTGTACTCATTTTAATAAGTATGATTCTAAAATGTAAAAGCTTGATATTAATTTTAAGCGAAGGATTATATCAAACTATAAAAAATTAGTGCTAATAAATCCGTATTAATGTGATTGTATTTCAAAACTAACTGATAATGAAAAGGAAAGTATAAATGCTAGAAACGTTCTAAATCAGTCAAGATTTTTTAAGTAAGAAATAGAGTGCATCATCATCATATGACCTTGAAGTGAGTTTTATTGAAAACCTCTAGGCTAAATCCACTTTATACATACTACATAAACTAGCTTTGTGAGGCTCTCACGACTTCCCTTTTTAATAAGCACCTCATAGTTATTTAATCCAGTCCCGAGCTTTAGCAGAGCGAGGAAAGACAGATACCAAATGAACATAGAATCTAATATCGCAATTGATATGAATGATAATACGCCAAGCGCTAGTGTAATCGGGTATTCTAATAACCAAAGCGTGATATTGTGGGCAGTTAAATTTCGCATAGTTATTTGTAGACTCTTTGTTGAAGTTTATCTCGCATCGCTAATTTTTCAGCCATCCAGTCATGAACTTCGCTTTCAACCCAAGCTACAGCCCTATCCCTAGCGAGATTGACCGAGGAAACTCGTCACTGCTCATGTATTTATAAATTGATGAGCGACATAGTCCGGTACAATGCATAACTTCATCTAGCTTGATAAATCTCATGATAATTATCTCTGAGTGAAATACTCGTCACTCCCTGATTTCATCGTACTTACCGTGCTACGTGAGGTACTCACACTGTCTTGAATCATAAATTCATACGATTAAGAAAAAAAGCCGCCGCTAAAGAAATTCAAATAGCGTCGGCTAAGTTTGGAAATCAACTAATGTTTGAATACCCAACCATCAGGCATTTCTTCATAAGCGCCT
>CAJXRU010000165.1 GCA_913060565.1 uncultured Gammaproteobacteria bacterium
CGGTAATAAACAATAAGGGGGCGACTAATAATATTGGGAAATCACTTCCTAATAACTCACTTACAAAGGTTCCAGTACCAAATGCTTTTACTGCATCACCAAATGCGAATGACAGTACAAGAATAACAACAACAGGCAATAGGTCTTTCATGCCAGAAGCGCTAATAGTTAAGGCTTTCTTAACATCAAAGACTTTGTCTTTAAGCAACATAGCCATCAAAATTACGTAACAACTGATTACAGCCCACATAACTGACCATGAACCAGAGCCTTTTCGGATGTCACCGTTACCGCTGTAAAGCAGTAATCCGATAGTGATGAGACAAATACCGAAAAGAGGAATAACTAGATACCGCGCTTTAGTTGCTTTAACAGTCAACATAGGATCATCTAATTCTGACGTATTTTCATTAAAGGTATTGGCAACACTGTTTTTCATTGGCCCAAATACACGGGTTGAGAATGCCGTGTAATACACCATCACCAATATAATAATCGGATAGAAATTAAAGAAGATAGTATCAATCAAGACGCCGACGGTGTCTGATAGCTGATAACCATCAAGTAGTCCAAGAACATATGCCCCCCAACCATTGATGAGTAAGAGAATGCTAATTGGAGAACACGTAGAATCAAGAATAAAAGCAAGTCGAGCACGGCTCATACCATATTTGTCAAAGAGGCTTTGACTCGCGATCCCGGCAGTGAACATGCTCAGATTCGTATCAGTAAAAATACTAGTACCAATAATAGAAGGTAATAAACTCGCCTGACGTTGATTGGTCACTAATCGCTTTTGGGCCAAACGGTCAACAAAAGCGTTAACACCGCCACTTTGCTTCATTAATGCTAGCAGTGCACCAATCAACAAGCTAAAAATAATAATTCGGCGGTTACCATCGCTTGAAATAACATCCCATAAATTACCAAAGGTATCTTGAGTTCCTTGAATTACATCAAGCTGTGCATTGAGCATCCAAGTTAAAACAATACCTACGGTGAGCGCCACGATCGCATTACGTTTCCATACTGCAATTAAAATAGCCACTACCGGCGGAAGTAGTGTCCAAAAGCCTTCAAAAATCATAGTGTTCTCTTTTTTTGCCCCATAGCTTGCTAAAGAAGCGGAAAAATAGCAAGGGATAATATAGGATTTAAAAAAGTCATGCAGCGCAGAAAAGGAATACCTAATAACAAAAAAAGGAGCCGAAGCTCCTTTTTTAAACAGTTATTTATTATTTACTCAGACGCAGCTTGTGACTGAGTTTCATAAATTAAAATAGGATCTGATTCGCCTTTGATAACGGTGTCATCAATCACAACTTTAGTGACACCTTCAACCGACGGTAAATCATACATCGTATCTAGTAATACATCTTCCACAATAGAACGTAGACCGCGAGCACCTGTTTTACGGCTCATCGCTTTCGCAGCAATTGCTTTTAATGCATCTTCTCTAAACTCCAGTTCAACATTTTCCAATGCTAATAATGCAGCATATTGTTTAGTTAATGCATTCTTTGGTTCAGATAAGATTTGAATTAATGCCTCTTCGTCAAGTTCGCGAAGAGTTGCTACCACAGGTAAACGACCAATAAACTCTGGAATCAATCCATACTTCACAAGATCTTCAGGTTCAACTTTCGCGAACGTTTCAGATAAGCTATCGCCTTGTGCACCTTTCACTTCAGCACCGAAACCAATGCTTGAGCCAACGTGTGAACGTGCTTCAATCACTTTATCAAGGCCAGCAAACGCGCCGCCACAAATAAATAAAATCTTCGACGTATCAACTTGTAAAAACTCTTGTTGCGGATGCTTACGACCACCTTGTGGAGGAACCGCAGCAACCGTACCTTCGATTAATTTAAGTAGCGCTTGTTGAACGCCTTCTCCAGACACGTCACGTGTAATAGAAGGATTATCAGACTTACGCGAAATCTTATCAATTTCATCTACATAAACAATACCGCGTTCAGCCTTTTCTACATCGTAATCACATTTCTGTAATAGTTTTTGAATGATGTTTTCAACATCTTCACCAACATAACCAGCTTCTGTCAATGTTGTTGCATCTGCCATGGTGAACGGAACATCGAGCATACGTGCCATGGTTTCTGCGAGTAATGTTTTACCACTACCTGTAGGACCAATAAGCAAAATATTACTCTTTCCTAACTCAACACCATTGGTTTTGTCAGCAAACTGTAAACGCTTGTAATGATTGTAAACAGCCACAGACAACACCTTTTTAGCGTGTTGTTGGCCAATTACATAATCATCTAAATTGTTTCGGATCTCATGAGGCGTCGGAAGTTTTTCCGGCTCATCGGTTTCCATTTTTTCTTTAATTTCTTCAGTGATGATATCAGTGCATAAATCTACACACTCGTCACAAATATAAACTGAAGGACCGGCAATTAACTTTCTTACTTCATGCTGACTTTTGCCGCAAAAAGAGCAATACAATAATGCCTTGCTATCGTCATCGCCACTAATGATGTCTGTCATCTATCATCCCCGCTGGATCTTTCTCACTTGATTACATCAAGTTTAACACTGCATCGTTTAAACCGCGAATAATGCTGAATCTAACTCAACATCACTCGTTAATACTCTGGTTATCGTTTAGTTAATATGGAGTCAATTAAGCCATAATCAAGGGCTTCTTGACTACTCATGAAATTATCACGATCGGTATCTTTCTCAACAACTTCTAGCGGTTGGCCTGAGTGTTCAGCAAGTAGCGTATTTAATTTATTTTTAATACCTAGGATTTCTTGCGCATGGATCTGAATATCAGACGCTTGACCTTGGAAGCCACCTAATGGTTGATGAATCATCACGCGAGAGTTAGGCAAACAATGACGCATACCCTTTTCGCCGCCTGCCAATAAAAAGGCGCCCATACTTGCCGCTTGTCCAATACACACTGTACTCACTTTAGGTTTAATAAACTGCATTGTGTCGTAAATTGACATACCCGCCGTTACGCTGCCGCCTGGTGAGTTGATGTATAAGAAAATTTCTTTGTCTGGGTTTTCTGCTTCCAAAAACAGTAATTGAGCCACAATCAAGTTAGCCATGTTGTCTTCAACAGGGCCAACTAAAAAGATAACGCGCTCTTTTAACAGTCTTGAATAAATATCGAATGAACGCTCTCCTTTCGGAGTTTGCTCCACAACCATTGGTACTAATACGTCCATTGGTGATAAATGTGAATTGTGTTGCATGGTTTATATCCCTTAAAAATCGATGTACTAATGATAGTTAGCGTAAGTACGATAGAAAGTTAAATACTGAAATGCGAATACCTCCGCGTAAGCACAGGTATAACCGTAACCTACGATTATTTACGCTATAAGATAACCATTCATCAGGCTAAAAACAATTACTATCTTACAAAATAACCTGCAAAAATAGCGCCTAGATTCAAATAAGTGAAGAAAGGCCTAAAAAGTACTGAAACATAATTTTTAGGCATAAAAAAACTCGCGTAATAATACGCGAGTTTTTTAATCAATCGATAAGATTAAGCTTGTTGCTGAATCATGTCGTTGAATTTTTTCTTAACGTCTTTAACTTTAGCTTGGTCTAGAATGAAATCAATTGCTTGATCTTCTAACGCTAGATCTTTCATTTGTTGGCTAAGTTTTTCGTCTTTTGCGTAATGCTCAACAACTTCACTTGGGTCTTCATAAGCAGAAGCCATCGTTTCAATCATATCTTTTACACGTGCTTCGTCAGCTTCTAATTTGTTAGACTTGATAACTTCGCCCAATAACAAACCTACTTTAACGCGACGTTTAGCTTGTTCTTCGAACAACTCATCAGGTAGTTGTGGTGCATTGTTAGGATCGATTTGACCACCAAAACGCTGCATTGCTTGCTCACGTAAAACGTCGATTTCACCTTTTGCTAAAGAAGCAGGGATTTCAATTTCGTTTACATCAACTAAACCGTCGATAACTTGTTGCTTAACGTTATTTTTAACATTTTGGCTAAGCTCACGTTCCATATTCTTACGAACATCGCCTTTTAACGTTTCGATTCCGCCTTCTTTAACACCAAACTTCTCAGCGAACTCATCAGTCAATTCAGGTAATACTTGGTCTTCAACTTTCTTCAAGTTGATAGCGAATACGGCTTCTTTACCTTTTAGATTTTCAGCATGGTAATCTTCTGGGAAAGTTACAGTGATATCAAATTCTTCACCCGCTTTATGAGTAACGATTTGTTTCTCAAAACCAGGAATCATTCGCTCTTCTGAAAGCGTTAATACGAAATCTTCAGCTTTGCCACCTTCAAACTCTTCACCGTCGATTGAACCAGTGAAATCGATAGTTACGCGGTCAGTCTTTTTAGACTTGCGCTTAACTTCTTTATAAGTTGCGTGTTGTTTTTGAAGAGTCACTAGCATTTCTTCTAAATCTTTATCAGTTACTTCAACAACTGGCTTTTCGATTTCGATTTTATCTAGGTTTGCTACTTCAACTTCAGGGTAAACTTCAAATGTCGCAGTAAACTCTAAATCGCTACCAGCATCGTTTTTAACAACGGCTAGTTGAGGCATACCAGCTGGGTTTACTTTTTCAGCAACAACAGCTTCGAAATAATGACGTTGCATTAATTCACCAGCAACTTCTTGACGAACTGCTGCGCCGTAACGTTTTTGGATTACTGTCACTGGTACTTTACCAGGACGGAAACCGTCAATGCGTTGAGTTTTAGATAATTGCTGAAGGCGTTTTTTTACTTCAGTATCAACAGTAGCGGCTTCAACCGTAATAGTTAGGCGGCGTTCTAGGCCTTGAGTCGTTTCAAGAGAAACTTGCATTGCATACCTCAAAAATATCAAATGGCCCTAAGGGCTTCTTACTTTAACTGCGTTAAAACAACGCGTTAAGCTATCTAAATGCTGTTTATTGTTCTTATTTTCAACAAGAAACCAGCAAGACTATGGTTTTCGGACGCGACATTATAACGATGCTTTATCCGTTAGTCGAGTCCTAATAATTTGCTCTTTAAACTTCGAATTATTATACAAATATATCGGGATGATTTTTCCCAATTCAAGGTCAATATCAACATTATTTAAACATTTCGCTACATTAAGCAAAACCACTAACCGCTTTGTTTATCCCATGAGTTAGTGCATAATAATTTTTTAACAAATTTTTAATGTATTTTGGAACCACACCATGGTTGATAAGAAAAGTAACAACGTCAGTACCGATGATATTCTGTTAAAGTTATGTAACTCGGTTTCCGGTGTTCTCACTAAAGCATCACATAGCCAGATCCATCACGCAGCAATGGTCCAGAAAATCAAAAAAACTAGCCTAAAACCTGACATAGGATGCTTTGTGATTTTCGATGGTGGCTTTTCCGGCTTAGTTATTATTAATTTTACCGCTGAGGCGGCATTAGAGATTTACCGCGGTTACTTATTAAATATGGGATTACCGGAAAGTGAATTAGCCACAAGCCACACATCTGACGAAGTCAGCAATGTGATGGGTGAGCTAATGAATCAAATCTTAGGCAAGTTCATTTCTACAATAAGCCAAGAACTACATACCTCTATCACCCAAAGCCAACCTAAAATGCTAACCGTGAATAAGCAGCTAGTTATCTCCATTGAAGCAAATCTAGATGAACCTGTATCTCGTCGCGTATCATTTAGAACGGCACAAGGGAACGTGTTTTATTTAGAATTATCAATCGATGACACAGAATTCTTGCAAATAAAAGAATTCGAAAAAGTCGATACATTTGATCCTGATGAATTGCTAGAGCAACATCAATCTTCTGCACCAACACCAAGTCCTCAAGCAGAGCCGGAGAGCGGCGGTAATGACGACTTGTTGGATGAGCTTGGCATTTAGCGAAAATTTAGATCAAGGACGATACATAATGAACAGTGAAATTTTTGAATCGATTATTGAAATTACCCGCCAGAAAGATACGGATTCATTAGAGTACTCTTTAGCCGCAACCCTCGCTGAATTAATCGATGTTAGCGAGGTTACCTTATTAAATGTACCTTTTAAAGGAACCCCCACTTACTTTACCTCCGAATTAAGACTGACTGTTAGTATTGAAGAAGGTAAAAAACGCTATAAGTGGGATAATCAAATGACGAATGTCGAGATTGATAGCGACACTGAAACCGTCATAGCACACCATCAACCAATTGGTATCGAAGGAGATAACGGCTATACTTTTTATTTTCCTATTGTAATTTCAGATGAACTAGATTCGATTCTAAAAATAAGTAGTCAACACGACGTTCTCAAACAAAGTGATCTAATCAACAGTTTCATTCGAATTTATCAAAACTATCAAGTAATACTCACTGAAAATGAACGGGATAAACTGACAGGTTTACTTAATCGTAAAACGTTTGAAAATAAACTTAACCGACTCCTTAAACCTCGCGACGAAACGGCAACAACTAGTTTGTTATCCAATTGCTGGCTCGTTATGATTGACATTGATCATTTCAAATCGGTAAATGACAACTACGGTCATGTATGCGGTGATGAAATCTTGCTCCATTTATCACAGCTTATGAAAGACTATTTCATCAATAACAATTTATTGTTTAGATTTGGCGGTGAAGAGTTTGTTATTATTTTGGAGCACATGCCTATGGAAGTCGCAATCGCAACGCTCCAGCACTTTAGACATCTCGTATCGGAGTTTAATTTTCCATTCGTTGGCCATGTGACTATAAGTCTTGGCTTCTCACAGTTTTGTATTGATGACTTCCCGCCGTCCATTCTCGATCAAGCCGATAAAGCTCTTTATTATGCTAAACAACATGGAAGAAATTGCCTCTATAATTACGAACAATTGATTATTGAAGGGAAACTAACCATACCGCAAGAAAATGGGTCAGTAGAGCTATTTTAATTATTTAGTCTAGCGTTTGAGTGCTAATAACAATGCAGTCGTTGGATATTTAGCGATGCAATAGAGTATTTTAACTGAGTAAATATCAATTATACAAACGTAATATTTGAAGAATTTTTTAAAAGTTAGGAAGTATCAAAGAAGTGGTCGGTGATAGAGGATTCGACCCTCTGGTCCCCTTCTCTACCCAAAGAAAGTAGATGCGCTACCAAGCTGCGCTAATCAGCGAACGCATACCAAAAAATATTAAATTTCAGTTAATTTTAATATGATAGTTTTTTGAAATAAGAAGATGTAACTTAAGGAAGTGGTCGGTGATAGAGGATTCGACCCTCTGGTCCCCTTCTCTACCCAAAGAA
>CAJXRU010000166.1 GCA_913060565.1 uncultured Gammaproteobacteria bacterium
GATCTACACTATCCTCTTCGTCGGCAGCGTCAGATGTGTATAAGAGACAGGCTGAGCATGCTCTTCATCACACCAAAACAATAAATCCATCAACACAACGCGATTATTCCACAATGCAAGTTCTGACTCGTCAGACGGTTGTTCACTGCTATACCATGGCATAGTGCGAATAGTACCAATGACATCCGTCCAATACGCTTCAAAATCATGTAATTTCAATTTAGCGATATTTAAACCCTGACATAATTCGTCAAGTTTGGTACTGCTGATAGTTACAAATTGATCTGGACGTTTCATCGCCAGAAGTCTTGTTGCAACCACTAAGCTTGGTTTTTCACCAGTGCTTATAATAGCCACCATAAAACTACCAACAAAATCAGCAAACTGCGATTGGGTGACTTCACCTTCATCAGGGATTTTTGACAACGCATCATCAAAGGCCGAAGGATTAACACTCAATAGTTCGTGAAATCCTTTCGCGGTTTTGGTTTGGCCAAACCATTGAACGTCAAAGTTATATAACGCAGTATCATGGTCATTCGTATGTTTTCCAACAAATGCCAATCGGTCTTCAACACTCAGCTCACCTAATGTCGAGGCCTTTAGCTTACTCACAAAATCTAATAAACGTAAGCGCTCTTCCAGCCCATGACACTGTGCTTGGCTATTAATAAACTCTTGGTAGATAACCCAAGGGGCTGCTTTGGCCATGGTTAGTTGCGTTACACTGGTCGCAAGCGTCAATAAACTAATTACTTTTTTAAGCGGCTTAAATTGAATTTCATCCATTAAATCACGATTAATTCGGTTAACACACACATCCAATAACTCATGGCACCACGCTAAAAAATCATCTGGTTGGCGCTCAACCTTTACAGCCATCAAGTTCAAACTCAATGGCGCAACTTGTTCTAATATTTTTTGGTAAATGGCAGACTGAGACGCTGACAACGACATTTTAGAGGGAGAAATCAATAAGTTTTTCACGTGCTACAACTCCAGCAAGCTTAATGCGACTAGCTATCAGTTCAATAACCAGTAAGAAAAATAAGCCGTGCATCATACGGTTTATTTGCGTAGCTGCAATGGTTTGAAGTCACAAAAGTGCGGTTGAAGGTGCGTTAGCTTAAATTTTGATTGGTTGAGGCTTAATAGACAGATTTCAAGTGTTTATTTAATAATACACCAAATAGATAACGCACCGATTACCTATTTAGTTTGCTAGATATTCCAAAAACTTATTGGTACTGAATTTAACTAAATATCGTTCTTTAGTGGTTAAGTCAGTCAAATTTAATGTCTGAGCGTTTAATTCAACATTGTTTTCATTGAACTTTATATATTTTTCAAAATTCATATTTTGTTGATTTAACACAATAAGCGCTTTAAACCTCTCTTCATTAATCGCCATGCTGCTTACCTCCCAATGACCATCAATGCGATTAACCTGAAACAAATTCTTTATAAATACCACTTCATCAGTATTCTTATCTGACTTGAGTGCAATACTGACATTCACCTCATCAACAACAAAGGGAATCCAAAATTGCTCACGGCGTATATGAACCGTAAAGTCATCTTGCAGTACGCCAAAATATTCAAGCAAACTTAAATTCACAATAAAGTTATTATTTAAACATTGTTCACGAGTTTGTTTTATCTCAATTAACGGGATGGATAAACACTCATCAGGTAAATTATCAATGGTGAGCTGCTTGGTATATTCATTGACTAATGCTTCTATTTTATGGTTTTCACCTAATAAGCTGGCTATAAACAAGCCAATGAGAAGCGTAACTACAATTAAAACTGTAACAGTATGCTTAATCATCCTTAATCCTAATATCCTGTTGCTTTATTTAATAATTAGCTTAACTAAATTCAATCTTTAAATCCGTTACGTAAAAATGCACTGCGAGTAGCCATAAATGTGTCCGATGTTGAATTAACAAATTCAATCGCCAATTTGGCCCCACTTGCTAAACATTTAGTTTCATCAACTAGTTCATATTCATTCATCACGATATGCATCGCTTCAACAGTATGTTCAGCTTCGCCCTTTCCTATTGAAAACTCATCTGGTTCAAAATTATCAATCATCCAGACTTGCATTTTTTCAACACAAATTTGGCCTGATTGCCACTGTGATAACACGTCGATAAGCTGTGTTTTGCTAATTACTTTACTCATATTTTTGCCGTATAAATTAAAGAAAATCGTCTAATGAATGCCAATCGCGCGGTGCTTGTTCCTCACACTTAACACAGTTAAGTGCGAGGCCAAGCATTGCGGTTCGGCCAAGTTCTGATATTACCCAAGGGCGGTTTTGCCACGGGGGATCGTGGCGGACATGTTGGTTATGACCACAGGCAAGTTTTGCAACCCAATGGTTTTCATCATCACGATGAAAACCGACCATGGCCTGTTGCATGATTTAATCTTGCACTGGTGGGATTTGCGATGCTTCTTCATCGGCAATTGGCTCGCCAAGGTTTACATCGATTGAATCGACACGTTGCAGTCCTCGCGGTAGTTTGTTACCACGGCGGCCCCGTTCACCAATGTAATGTTCTAAATCACTCGCTTTAAGTGTCAGTTTGCGTTTTCCTGCGAATAACGTGACATCACTATCACGGTTTATCACCGCAATTTGCTTCACAAACTCTTCACGAGCAGTAACGCGTGAACTAGGAATATTTATGATCTTATTCCCCTTACCTTTACTCAATTTAGGTAAACTCTCCAATGGGAAAATCAACATGCGACCTTCATTTGAGATTGCTAGACATAATTGACTGTCATAGTCGTGCACCTTCACAGGAACCATCACTTCGCTACCTTTAGGACGCGATAATAAAGCTTTACCTTTCTTATTCGCGGACACCATGTCACCGAACGAACCAATAAAACCATAGCCGCCATCAGTAGCCATTAAGAACAATTGTTCTTCACCGCCCATCACAGTATGAGCCATCGTCTCACCACTACCTAATGTAAAGCGGCCAGTGAGAGGCTCTCCTTGGCTACGGGCTGACGGTAAAGTATGCGCGTCCGTACTATACGCTCTTCCAGAGGTATCAATGAACACCACTGGCTGATTTGAGCGCCCTTTCGCTGAACTCAAATAACCGTCGCCTGCTTTATAACTTAAGTTTTGTGGTTCAATATCATGGCCTTTAGCACAACGTGCCCAGCCTTTTTCAGAAACCACAACAGTAACAGCTTCGCTAGGGACTAAATCTTTTTCTGATAACGCTTTTGCTTCGCTACGTTCGATAATTGGAGAACGTCTGTCGTCGCCAAACTTTTCCGCGTCAGCGACAATTTCCTTTTTAACCAAGGTCTTCATGCGACGTTCGCTAGAAAGGGTTAATTCAATTTTGTCACGTTCAGCACTTAATTCGTCTTGCTCAGCTTTGATTTTAATTTCTTCAAGCTTGGCTAACTGGCGAAGTTTGATTTCTAAAATAGCTTCTGCTTGAATTTGCGATAATTCAAAGCGCGACATCAACTCCGCTTTTGGATCATCATAGGTACGGATGATCTCAATCACTTCGTCAATGTTTAAAAACGCAACCAATAAACCATCTAAGATGTGCAGGCGCGCCAAGATTTTATCAAGGCGATATTGCAAACGGCGGCGCACTGTTTCAAGACGGTATTCAATCCATTCGGTGAGAATATCTTTTAAGCCCATCACACGTGGGCGGTTGTCTAAGCCAAGGATATTGAGGTTAACACGATAATTTTTTTCTAAATCAGTCGTTGCAAACAAATGATTCATCAAGCCGTCGATATCAACGCGGTTAGAACGAGGAACTATGACTAAACGCGTTGGACATTCATGATCTGACTCATCACGTAAATCAGACACCATCGGTAATTTCTTACCTTGCATTTGACTGGCGATTTGTTCGAGGATTTTTGCGCCTGAGACTTGATGCGGCAGCGCACTAATCACCACTTCACCATCTTCGATGTCAAACACAGCGCGCATTTTTATTGAGCCCTTGCCTGAGCTATAAATTTTTTCAATGTCCGCTTTAGGTGTAATAATTTCGGCATTTGTTGGATAGTCTGGTCCAGCAACATGCTCTAGTAATTCGCCAAGTTCAGTCTTTGGTTTATCTAATAAAGTAATGGTTGCATTGGCCACTTCTCGAACATTGTGCGGCGGAATGTCAGTTGCCATACCAACAGCAATACCTGTAATGCCGTTGAGTAAAATATGAGGTAAGCGAGCAGGCAAGATCACAGGCTCTTTCATGGTGCCATCAAAATTTGGTTGCCATTCCACCGTACCTTGGCCTAATTCGCCAAGCATGACTTCACTAAATTTAGAAAGTTTTGCTTCGGTGTAACGCATTGCCGCGAATGACTTGGGATCATCCGGTGCGCCCCAGTTTCCTTGGCCATCAACCAGCGGATAGCGATAAGAAAATGGTTGGGCCATTAACACCATAGCTTCATAACAGGCCGAATCACCATGGGGATGGAATTTACCCAATACATCACCGACGGTACGAGCAGACTTTTTATATTTTGCCGATGCATGTAAACCTAATTCACTCATTGCATAAATAATTCGACGCTGCACAGGTTTTAAGCCATCACCAACATGCGGCAATGCCCTGTCCATGATGACGTACATTGAGTAATTTAAATAGGCGTCCTCGGTAAAGCTGTGCATTGATTGTTGTTCAACGCCATCCAAGCTCATTAATGTTTTATCTGTCATAATTTGCCTATTTAAACCTGTTCTTCAATATTTAAAGCTGTTTGGGCCAAGTTGCCTTTCGTCTCTAACCAATGGCGTCTGTCTGGCGAGCGTTTTTTAGCAAGCAGCATATCCATCACCTCACACGTTTGTTCTTCTTCTTCAAGTGTCAGTTGAACTAGTCGGCGAGTATTTGGATCCATCGTGGTTTCACGAAGCTGTAATGGATTCATTTCACCCAATCCTTTAAAACGCTGTACGTTAACTTTACCGCGTTTCTTCTCGGCTTCAATGCGATCTAAAATGCCATTTTTTTCATCTTCATCAAGCGCATAAAAGACTTCCTTACCGATATCGATACGATATAACGGCGGCATAGCAACATAAACGTGGCCTTGGCGCACTAACTCTCTAAAATGCATCATAAACAGCGCACACAGGAGTGTTGCAATATGCAATCCATCAGAATCGGCATCAGCTAGGATACAAATTTTGTCATAACGTAGGGCAGATAAATCAGAAGAATCAGGATCTAGCCCAATCGCCACCGAGATATCATGAACCTCTTGTGAGGCAAGTACCTGAGACGATTCGACTTCCCACGTATTAAGAATTTTACCGCGCAGTGGCATCACAGCTTGGAACTCTCGTTCACGCGCTTGTTTTGCACTACCACCAGCAGAATCACCCTCGACTAAAAACAATTCTGCGCGCGATGGATCTTGACCGGTACAGTCCGTTAATTTCCCCGGCAATGCAGGGCCTGAAGTAACTTTCTTTCGGGCGATTTTCTTTGTGGCTTTTAATCGACGTTGCGCGTTATTGATACATAAATCAGCTAATTGTTCTGCAATCTCAGTGTGTTGATTGAGCCATAAACTAAAGGCATCTTTTACAACACCAGAAACAAAAGCACTACACTGGCGAGAAGACAAACGTTCTTTGGTTTGCCCTGCAAACGCCGGATCTTGCATTTTTACTGACAATACAAAACTACAGCGATCCCAAATATCATCCGGCGTTAATTTGATGCCACGTGGCAATAGATTTCTGAATTCACAAAATTCACGCATCGCATCAAGTAAGCCAGCGCGAAGACCATTAACATGCGTACCGCCTTGAATAGTCGGAATTAAATTTACATAACTTTCGCTCAGCGCATCGCCACCTTCTGGCTGCCATACCACAGCCCAATCAACCGCCTCTGATTTGCTGCTCATACTGCCAACAAACGGCGTTTCAGGCAGACATGGCCATTCTTTTACGGTTTCTAATAAATAATCTTCTAAGCCCGATTCATAGTGCCATTCTTGGACATCTTTGGTGATCTTGTTAGTAAATTTAATTTTTAGACCGGGACATAGCACGGCTTTTGAGCGCAGGTTATGGTTAAGGCGTGAAATAGAAAATTTATAAGAATCAAAATAAGACGCATCAGGCCAAAAGCGAACACTGGTACCCGTATTGCGTTTACCACAGGTTCCTGTTTCACGCAGTTCTTCAACCTTATCACCGTTCTCAAATGCAATTTCATACACTTTTGCATCACGGCGAATCGTGACTTCAACACGTGTTGACAGCGCATTCACAACTGAGATACCTACCCCGTGTAAACCACCTGAAAAGGCATAATTCTTCCCAGAAAACTTACCACCGGCATGCAGTTTACATAGAATTAGCTCTACGCCGCTCACACCTTCTTCAGGGTGAATATCAATGGGCATACCACGACCATCATCAACAACTTCAAGAGAATGGTCTTCATGTAAAACAATTTGGATAGAACTTGCAAAGCCAGCAAGCGCTTCATCGACACTATTATCGATGATTTCTTGACCAAGGTGATTTGGGCGTGTGGTGTCGGTGTACATTCCCGGACGGCGTTTAACGGGATCTAAGCCATTGAGTACTTCGATGGCATCCGAATTATATTGCTGTTCACTCACGATAAGGCCTTATGTGGTTGTTCTTATTATTACGCTCAGTGTAGCGAAATTTGCTTGATCATTTAAGTACTTAACATCAATTTTCGAATAAAAATTCTACAATCGCATGTAAATATCTGTTAAAGCCTACAAAACCGTGATCCCCAAGCGGCTCTAGCGTAATGCGGCTGTGCTGATAAACCGATAACGCATCACGATAATCAAGGGTTTCATCGCCTTGTTGGAGCAGCACCCAGTAATTAGAAGCGATAGATAATGCATCAAAATTCATCGCAGCTAATTCATTACCATCTTTTTTGGTGACCTTAAATATTTCGCCAGAATACGGATTGGTATAATCACCGACTAACGATTCAATCATACGATGTGGCGCAACAGCCGGATTAATCAATACTGCCTTTACGCCATACTTTTCACCACACAAGGTGGCTAAGAACCCACCCATAGAGCTGCCAACGAAACCAATCACTGCATTTACGTGCTTGTTTTTTATGTCGTTAACTATTGAGATAATTTGTTCAAGTGCAATACGCGGCGTAACTTCAAGCGTTGGTGTCACAATAGTCTGTCTCTTATACACATCTGACGCTGCC
>CAJXRU010000167.1 GCA_913060565.1 uncultured Gammaproteobacteria bacterium
ACACACATTACAGCAAGCGCTAATTGTAGCGATTGAAAAATTAAATCGATAACCAAAAAATTGGATAGGAATTACGATGAGTCAATTACAACAAATCATTGAACATGCATTTGAAACAAGGGATCAATATACCGCAGAAACAGCGACCCAAGACGTTAAAGACGCCGTTACGCAAGCCATGGCATTACTTGATAGTGGTAGCGCTCGTGTTGCTGAAAAGATTAGTGGTGAGTGGGTCGTTCATCAATGGTTGAAAAAAGCCGTTTTACTGTTTTTTAAACTTCATGACAATACGATTATTGATGGTGGTGATACACAATATTTCGACAAAGTACCGCAGAAATTTGCCAACTATACAGAGCAACAATTTAAAGATGAAGGAATGCGAGTTGTGCCTCCTGCGACAGTTCGTCAAGGCTGCTATATTGCAAAGAATGTTGTCTTAATGCCATCGTATACAAACATCGGAGCCTATGTTGACGAAGGTACAATGGTTGATACTTGGGCAACTGTCGGCTCATGTGCACAAATTGGTAAGAATGTTCACCTTTCTGGCGGTGTTGGCATTGGCGGCGTATTAGAGCCATTACAAGCTAACCCAACCATTATTGAAGACAACTGCTTTATTGGTGCGCGCTCAGAAATTGTAGAGGGCGTGGTTGTTGAAGAAGGTAGCGTAATTTCAATGGGTGTTTACATCAGCCAAAGTACCCGAATTTTCGATCGCGAAACAGGCACTATTCATTATGGCCGTGTTCCAGCAGGTTCAGTTGTTGTTTCTGGTACTTTACCTTCAAAATGTGGCACGCATAACCTTTACGCCGCGATAATCGTTAAAAAAGTTGATGCAAAAACACGTGCTAAAGTAGGTGTTAATGCACTACTTCGCGGTGTCGAGTAGTCAATTCCCCCGCAGTTATCGCCCGTATGTTGATAGCTGCTTCAATTTGCTAGCTCCGTCACAGAAAAGTCATATTAGTTTGATAGACTGAAGATTATTAGTAATTTCAGGAGCAAATATGACTCATTTAGATCAATTGCAAACATTAAAAATTGTTTGCCCAAGCTGTGGCCAAAAACACTTAAAAACTGTTGGGTGGTTAGCAGAGCATCAAACATTAGATTGTAACTGTGGCGTTGAAACGACATGTAACGACATACAATCGTTAGTTAACCAAGCCGTCGAGGATTTGAAATAAAATCCTCACTGCTTCCCCCTCTTTCTATTTTTCTTCTTTATTGTTAGCATCGATCACTTATTCCCTTTTAGTGACACGGACAGTTAAATGGCTACAAAGAGAAAACGAGGATGGTATGTCAACTGTTTACCAGCGTTAATATCATTTCCTTTATTTATTTTAGTAACGTTTTTAAACGAATATCAAATTTCATTAAATGCCCAGCAGAGCGCTAAACAAGTACTTGAGTATCAATAAAAAACGCTAATTGAAGCGCTTGACTACTTAAAGAATGAGCAACCAAATCGTCCCTTGGACTATGACAAGGTCATTGATGCATTATCCCGTAATACTGAAAACAGAATATCGATTATTTCCTCCGCAGGTCAATTGCAAGGAGATAGTCACCTATCATCGAGTGCACTTACTGCATCCAACGATTTATAGTCAAAACCAGAATTGCAATTTGCTAAGGATAATCTTCGTGGGTATTCTTTGCGATTCGATCCTGTTACCTCAACAACGTCGCGTTTTTTAGCATTAAATCAAGGAAATTACCTATTTCGCATTGGCCGAGATTACCGTTTGGAGCAACAAGCTGTTGTTGAACAGCGTTACAATTATTTGCCAGTTTATTTATTACTATTTTTAGCCTCCAGCATCGGCGGTTAATTCTTTGTGAGCTGGATCAATCTTCAACTCACTCGTCGTTATCAACGACTCAAAGAGAAAATACAAAAACAAACTACTGAGCTATTATTGCTGCAAGAATTTGGCACACTATTAACATTAAGTAAGTCAATTGCCGATATAGAACAGGTTCTTGGAAAATTCGCGCAAATGCTGCTTTATCATGATGCAGGGGTAATTTCGATTATTCGATCATCGCGTAACCTAGCAGAAATAAAAATTAAATGGGGAGTGGATTCTTTTTTTGCCACACTACATTATCCACTTGATGCATGTTGGGCACTACGCAAAGGATATGCTCACCCACAGGGCCCTTACGATAAACTTATACGATGCGATCACGATGAGGTTGAACAATCCAATATTATTTGTATCCCTTTAGTGTCACAAGGTGAAACGCTAGGTGTTATGCATATCAGTCATGAAAGTACGATGGACGAATTTGATGACAACGATAGAAAGATTGCAACGTCCCTAGCAGAACAAGTCGCCTAATCTGTTGCTAATTTACAATTACGAGAAAATTTACGCGACCAAGCCATCAAGGATTCATTAACCGGCCTTTATAATCGCCGATATTTTTCAGAAACTATCGAAAAAGAAATTGCTCGTGCACAAAAAATGAAAATGCCCCTCGCACTACTCATGTTAGATATCGATAACTTTAAAAAGCTAAACGATAGCTTTGGGCATGATGCTGGAGACGCGGCATTACGTGAGTTAGGTATACTGCTAAACGATATTGTTACCGCAGAAAATATTGCGTGCCGTATTGGCGGAGAAGAGTTTGTTCTGATGCTAACTGATACTGACGAACAACAGGCTATCGAATTTAGTCATCATTTACTCGCAAATATAAGGCAATTGAAAATCATTAATAATGGAACGAGTATTGGTAAAATAACCGCATCAATAGGCGTAGCGTTATCTCCAAGAGATTCAACTCAAGCCGATGTTTTAGTCAGCCTTGCTGACAAAGCGCTCTATCATGCAAAAAATAGTGGCCGTAACCAAGCTGTTTTTTATCATGACATGACATCGAGCACGATAACGGATTAGCATAAAAAAGCCGGTTGATGTTCCGGCTCTTACTTCTTAATATTCTGATTATTAACGCGCTGGTTATTGCGATTTAAGTGCCAAACGTTGCTTGTGTAATACAGGCTCAGTATATCCACTAGGCTGAGCACAACCGTCAAATACTAATTCACACGCAGCTTGAAACGCAATGTTGTTATCAAAATCATCAGCCATTGCTTTATACGTCGAATCGCTTGAGTTTTGTTGATCAACAACTAATGCCATTTTTTTAAGTACAGCCATCACCTGTTCTTTGGTGCAGATCCCATGACGTAACCAGTTAGCCATATGTTGAGAAGAGATCCGTAAAGTCGCTCGGTCTTCCATCAATCCAACGTTATTAATATCAGGAACTTTTGAACATCCAATACCCGCATCAACCCAACGAACCACGTAACCAAGCAGCCCTTGTGCATTGTTTTCAAGCTCTTGCTCAATTTCAGCTGCTGTCCATCTAGGATTACTTTCAACGGGGATAGATAAAATATCATCAATACTTGCTAGCGAACGCTGCTTGATTGTACCTTGCTCTTCAAAGACATCAACTTGATGATAGTGAAGTGCATGCAATGTCGCAGCTGTTGGTGACGGCACCCATGCTGTGTTGGCGCCTGATTGTGGATGAGCAATTTTAGCGTTAAGCATGTTAGCCATTTGATCAGGAATAGCCCACATTCCTTTACCTATTTGTGCTCGCCCACTTAAACCACATTTCAGACCAATATCAACATTCCAGTTTTCATATGCGCCAATCCAAGCAGCTGACTTCATATCCCCTTTGCGGATCATTGGCCCAGCTTCCATCGATGTATGAATTTCATCACCTGTTCTGTCCAAGAACCCTGTATTAATGAATACCACACGTTCTTTTGCAGCATAAATACATTGCTTTAGATTAACTGTAGTACGGCGCTCTTCATCCATAATACCCATTTTAATAGTATGACGATTGAGTCCAAGCATGTCTTCAACAGCATTAAATAAATCATTAGCGAAACCAACTTCTTCTGGTCCATGCATTTTTGGCTTAACGATATAAATTGAGCCCGTCGAAGAGTTTTTAAATTCACTATTACCGTTTAAGTCATGTAGTGAGATCAACGATGTCACAACACCATCCAAAATCCCCTCTGGTATTTCGTTACCATGTGCATCAATGATTGCAGGGTTTGTCATTAGATGACCAACATTGCGCACAAACATCAAACTACGACCTTTTAATGATAATTCTTGGTCATTAATGCCCTTATATTGTCGGTCACTATTTAAAGAACGAATAAAGGATTTGCCATGTTTGGTGATTTCCTCAGTCAAACTTCCCTGCATCAATCCCAGCCAATTTTCGTAAACCACCACTTTATCTTCGGCATCAACAGCAGCAACGGAGTCTTCACAATCCATAATAGTGGTTAAAGCAGACTCTAAAATAATGTCGCTAACACCAGCCTTATCGTCATTGCCGATTTGACTCGATTTATCGATAACTATCTCAATGTGCATGCCGTTATTATTAAATAAGATAGCTGTCGGCGAGTTCTCTTCACCGTTAAACCCAATCAACTTAGTTTTATCGCTCAAGGTTGTTGATTGACCATTTTCCAACGCAACCTTTAATTGCCCATTTTCAAGGGCGTAAGCAACGACATCGGTATGACTACCTTGAGATAGAGAGCAGGCGTAATCGAGGAATTCACGACCTTTGGCAATAACTAAATCTCCACGAACCTTATTATAAGTCGACCCTACGTCTGCACCATTATCAAAACTAATCGCATCAGTACCATAGAGGGCATCATATAACGAGCCCCAACGAGCATTAGCGGCATTTAATGCAAATCGAGAATTCATAACAGGCACAACAAGTTGAGGGCCTGCCATCGTTGCCATTTCGTTATCGACATTGCTTGTTGAAATTGTAAAATCTTCACAATCAGGCAGGAGATAATCAATACTTTGTAGAAAAGCTTTGTAGTTCGAAAACTGGTAGTCATTAGCGTTATGCCAGTCATCGATTTGTTGCTGCATTGCTTCACGCTTTGCTAATAGCGCATTATTACGGGGAGAAAACCTCGAGATTAAATCTTCAAATGATGCCCAGAAGTTGGCTTGTTCAATTCCTGTTTTAGGAAGAGCCTGTTGATTAACAAAATCAAATAGAAGTTGGGAAACTTGTAATCCACCAACAGAAATACGTTGCGTCATAATGGCCTCATAAATAAGCAATAAAGTGTTAAAAAAATATAACACCTCATGTAACTAGAAGCGATCAATCATAACTCAACAAACAACTTGACACAAATGACAGGTAAACAACTTATTCCATTGTTTTATAATGGTTATGATATTTTCCTATTAGATTCTAGAATGACAAGTATTTACCATATGAATGGCATCATCATTTAGAATTAATTAAATGAATAAAAAAAGACCAGCTTACGAAGCTGGTCAAATGAGAGATAAATTGTTTATTTAAATAGAGTGCTAATTGAGTTTAATTGACGCATCTCCAACGCCAACTTCAACATTAATAGCGTAATCACCTTTACCAACCCAACTGACTGCTTCACTGACCATTGAACGGTTTTGCTCCACTTTACCGCTTTCACTATGTACGTTGGCCGCGCCAACCCCTGATTCGGCTTTCACAGTAGCGTAAGAGTCAGCCATGCTATAAACGCTTACTTCACCAACTCCAATATCAACTGACAAGTTCGCTTGAAGACCTTTAATCGTCATTTCGCCAACGCCAAGATCAGCGTCTATTTTTTCCATTTTAGGCACTTCAATACGCCACTCTTCGCCAAACTCATCATCGTTAAGTGATACCGTTAATCTATCACCCGTATTATCGATTTTTAATTTCGCATCTTCAGGACTCGACTTAAACATCGCCCAGCCATCTTTCTCACTTACTTTTACATAGATATGAAATTGATTGTCATTAGATGCCGACAATTTCACTGTTCCGACATGAGCATCAATAACAAACTCTTTAATATTATCGACAGCAATTTTCTTCGTGAGTACCTTGTCACTCCCTGCATAAGCAGCGCTTGATGCAGCAATTAACGTCAATCCAGTTACTGTGCTAATGAGAGCGAGGCGGCGATTAAGTAGTTTCATGTCAATATCCTTGTTCAATGTAGTTCTGTAATTATTAACAAATGCGTTAGTTATTTAGCTTATTGCCAATTTGATGCCAACATTAAAAACACCTTTAATTCAAAAGCTTAGGCAAAACCCTTCGATAGACATACAAAAATAAGAGCTACTTATTTGTTATTTACACCAATATACGGTGAATTTCACATCGTCTCTTATTAAAGAATTTCCGCGGCAATTTTTGCCGAATACATGCGCCGTGATTGACCATCAAAAATTCAAACAACGAATCAAAAGAATAAAAAACAACCAGTTAGTAAATCTCAGTGAGTTGCCATCAAATTTAGGTACGCTAATTGCTTTAGTCCAGTACGCAACCGATTAGCTATTAGTTTTATGGCATTAAATTGTCAATAAGGAGTTTTTATGTGGAAAGATGAATCACAACAAACCCATGCACACTACATGTTTCAGTGTATGTTATGGATTTCGTTGGCTTGCGCCGTGTTATTATTCATGCCGTCAACACTCGCGTCATTAATGCAAGTAGACAAGTTTTTGACAGATTATGCTCACTTTGTAGGAATTAGTTTCATCATTAGCAGTGCATATTTGGTACTTGATTTAGGCAAACATATCGTTCGCAATCTTAAACAACGAAAACGACAGCAACAGCTTGGTGAAGAAGTTCAGTCACGTATGCAAACACTAAGTAGCGGTGAACGAGCTATTTTGAGAGAGTTTTATCTTCGTCGACAAACATCAATATGGCTGCCTCATCAAGAAGCTGATGTAAAAAGTTTACGTAGTTCAGGAATCCTAATCCCAGTCGATTTCTACAACACGACAAAAAATAATGAACAAGGCGTTAGAGAAATCGAATTGATGATCTCACACATTGCAAGACCATTCTTGACTAAAGCGCGCTTAAAGCTGCCGCAAGGAAAACCGAGCTTTGACGACATCAGCTATTTAAAACAAGCAAGACCAAGTTACTTAGAGCCTTTAACTAACCTGAAAAAAAGTGCGTAAAGAACTTAGGTTACCCAAACTAACTGCAGACACATGTTCAATTAGTTTGGGTTTCTAACTTAAATATCACGCTTATACCCAAGCCACTTGCTGTCTCTTATACACATCTCCGAGCCCACGAGACTAGGCATGAT
>CAJXRU010000168.1 GCA_913060565.1 uncultured Gammaproteobacteria bacterium
TCTACACTATCCTCTTCGTCGGCAGCGTCAGATGTGTATAAGAGACAGGTTTAATATTGACCTAACAGCGCCCTACGCACATTTAGGACAGTTTAATAATCTCTGGAGCCACATTCAAACTTATGCAATTCCAGAACGATTTTGGATCAATTTATATACGGGTTATGATCGAGTCATAGGCGGATTTGTCCACACGCCATTATTTAACGATGAAATTAGCGAGGCAGAACAAACACGCTTTAAACTCTTTGATGTACCATCGTTTGATGACACCAATTACGGATTCATACGAACATTAGAATATATAGAAACCAAACTTGCACAAGCAGAAGCCGACCCAGGACGTGTCACAATCGAAGAAGGAAAACGACTAGGTGACGGTGAACAGCGCTTGCAACGACAAATTCTAGTGCCCTTTATGGAAGCACAAACCGACCCCAGAGCAAGAAACTTGTCACATATTATTCCAACAGCTGTTGCTAGTGGCTTAACCGTTGAACGTTAACCGATCTATAGGCCTAATCAACATTAGGCCTAGTTAAGACAACAATAACTAAACGAATAATTAAGTGAAATTCTTTACAATGGAGCTATTGAACAAACACAGGGGCAATCACACACGAAATGCCCAACATGAGCTTTGGACATAACATCGTTATTCAATTCAGTTGCTTCGCAAATCATTAGAGCGCGAAGCCGTGTAGCCACCAACTGTTGCGCAAAAACACCCTGCCTTCACAAGTCCTGATACTCAAATTAAATCGATTGGTTCAAAAATTACGAAATATTACCAATATGAAACACATCTAAGCAGCTTTCCATCGATGCTGTCTAACGGTTTACAATGGGCTATTCCCAAACAATAATCAGAGCCTAAACTTGGAAAAATCTCATCAGACACTGATAACTGATTTTGTTCTCAATGATAAATCACCCATTCTCAACACTAAAATAATGCTTAATAAGCTGATAAAAGCGTTCAACATAGGCTGGTTTGGCACTTTGATATCGATGAATAAACTGAAAGCGCCACGGACGTCCCTGATAATTTGGCAACAGTTGAACTAAATTACCGCGTCTAATTTCGCCATTAGCCACAAACTCTGGTAATAGCGATATACCCATATCTGCTACAGTCATCTCGGTCAGCGTAGGTAAGTTGTTGGTGCGCGCTGTATGGCGAACAAAAAAACTCAACTCACTACCGTCAGTCTTATCCACCAAATTAATATTGTCGCGCTGCCAATGACTGGCGATATATTTGTGCTGCATTAAATCAGCCAAAGACTGCGGCATACCATGACGCTGAACATAATTAGCACTGGCACAAAATACATCATTCACCTTACCAACTAACTGCGCCTTATAATTTGAATCTTTAAGCGTGCCACCAAAAATAGCGGCATCTAACTGATGCTCAATCAAGTCTTGCCAGCGCCCCGTGACCACCAGCTCAGGTTCAAGTAATGGAAACTCCAAACTAAGCTGATGTAATGCTGGCACCACAATATTGCGCTCGAAAAACGGCGGTACCGATATTTTAAACACACCGCTCGGCTGCGTCCTTGCTTGTTCAACATCACTTACTGCATTAGCCAATTGCTCAACCAACAGCTCGCTACGTGCAAACAGTGTTTCCCCTTGTGCCGTTAATACGACACCGCGTGTATTACGTGCAAGTAGTTGCATATCCAGCGCATCTTCCAATCGCTTAATTTGCTGACTGACTGCCGATTTACTCAACTCGAGTTTTTTAGCCGCACCAGTAAAGGATTTAGCGCGCGCCACTTCGGCAAAAATAAGGAGTAATGGTGCTAACTTAACTGTGTTCATATTATTAAACAGAGATTCCAATTTATGGTTATTGTTGAAATATATTCACTTCATTAAGCTTTAGCAATCATCAATTGAAAATAGTAAAAAAAGGAAACACCATGAAATCATATGTCATTGTAGACGCCAACATTATCAACTCAGAAAAACTGGCGGAATACAGCGCACAAGCTGTGCCAACAGTCTCTAAATACCACGGTAAGTTTATCGCTAAAGGAAATACAGAGTCACTGCATGGCAATCAAGCGTTTGCCAACAAAGCCATCATCGAATTTCCAAGTCAGCAACATGCCATAGACTGGTATAACAGCGAAGAGTATCAAGACCTCATTCCACTGCGTAGCCAAGCGCTCGATTGCCAATTTCATTTAGCAGGCGGTGTGTAAAACTTTTGAAAGAAAGCGCTATTTAGAGAGATAATAGCGCTTTTATGAAGACTAGTTATTGCTTAATATCGTATCACCGATTTGACATAAACATTTAAATTACCAAAGATAAATTCATAGCTACCCCAATTTCATACTTAACTGATTATAAAAAATCACAATGTTCAGAATGAATTTGATTTGCGAGTAAAACGATAAATAAAGAACATTAAAAACCACCCTGAAATAAATGACATAATGCCTAATAATGAAATAACATCATTGGATTTTGAGTAAATGCCACTATAAAATTCCTCTTTAGTTAGTTCAAAGTAACGTCTTTTTTCTCCATAATATTCAACAAAACTATCTCCTCGATAGACACTCTCTTTTAATTGCACTTCATTTAAGCGCTTGCGGTTTTCCTGAATACGAATATCAAACTCTTCATCATTTTCATTAATAATACTAATAAGCGAGGTCTTATATCTTTCCAACGGTTCACCTACTTCAATAAAACCAGCCGAAGAATATTCATAAAGGTTTTTGGAAATAAAAATTCCGCGAGTCCCAATGAAATATAAAGCAATTCCAAAGACAATTAACAATACTCCTTGCAAGTACCACTTTTTAGTTTTCTCTTCTTCTAATCGACGCTTTTCCGCTGCTTGAACTGCTATTTCTGGAATATGTGTAAGCTTTTCTTGTACGTAACGAATGTCTAAGCTTTCTATCAATGCCATACCGGTTAGATCAAACGCGTTTGCTATTTTTTCAATTACTTCAAAAGACGGAGTGCCTTTTTCATTTTCAAGTTTTGATAAGTACGATTGTTCTATTTGTGTTTTTTCTGCTAACTCAGGTTGAGTTAGCCCTGCATCATTGCGTAATTTCTTTATTTTTTCGCCAAGTTTCATTGTTGCTTCCTTTAATCCGTTTTAAGTAAACATTCACGTAAGTCATGAATTTCATAGCGAATTCTTGGCTATCATACCAAGAATAGAAAGATGAATATTTCGAAATGTTGAAGAATACAGCGAATACTAACCATCTAGGCAATAATTTACCTAAACAATGCATAACTCATGGATAAGCAGAAGAGAAACGTATGACTGACTCAAATTTCAACTGAATCGTTGCGAACATTAATCGTATCAATTTATGATACGATTAAGCGTGTTAATCAGCTCAATTTGAGTTTTATTCTTTTAGGTATGGATGGCTAAATCAAGTTGACCTGACCATGAACTCTTTAACCTATTGAAATTTTAGTGATAAAAAAGTGTGTGTCCCTTTTATTGACAGGGCAACATTCAGGTGCAGCGCATGAATTCGGGACTAGCGATGATAATGACGTTTAAGTGTAAATAACGTCATTGAGCCAAGTTTCTAATCATTGGCTATATAACCTGAATAATAGAATCAGTTGTTCTGGCCTCATTGATTATATTTGTTCTGACCCCAGTTATTTTTGATTGAGAGCAACGCAATTATCGTTTATTTAACCAGCACAAATGGACAGTTAATTAATGAAAGTAGTATTACCTAGCTAACATCATTTCGTACTCAACCATCATGTCAGGCATACCTAAGCGTTGAACATAGCGTAAAGTTCCCGTTGCTGGTTTAACGGCAACATCCACTAAATAATCTTCCCATAATTTTGCAATAGCTGAGAATTCATCATCTGTCACCTCATTAACAAACGTCCAATCCGTACGAACAACGTCATCTAAGCTGAAATTAGCTTGTTCTACAAATTGCTTCATTTGTTCTAGAATAAGACGAGTTTGAGCAACTGGATCTTTCGGGTGTTGAGTAACAAAATCAACGTTACAGTCGGCATGTCCTGTCACAAAAAACATTTCACTGAATTCGCTTACCTGTAAACCCCAACTGAATGTATTACTGAAATCAGGCAGTTTATTATTATGATGCGCAACTTTTATTGCCATTGTGTTTCCTTAATTTATAAAGCAGTCGAGAGCGCCAAAGCACTCCGAGAACAGAACCATACCAGCCAGATAAATCGATTAAAAACTCAAAATATCGCACCATTCGTTCTTTTTTATAGAATGATGTAGCTAAAGAATTTATGTGTTATAAAAACAGAAATAGCACCTAGCTAACATCAATAAACTGCAAAAATGGATAGGAAATATAATGTTAAGAGTAACTCTAGAGCAATGGAGAATGTTTCAAGCGGTTGTTACCTATGGCGGATTTAACCAAGCTGCGCAAGGCATCTACAAGAGCCAATCAAGTATTCATAATGCAGTGCAAAAAATTGAGACTACGTTGGGGGTGGCGTTATTTAAAGTTGAAGGTCGCAAAACACTAATGACACAAGCGGGTGAACTCATGTTGCATCGCGCTAATTATTTATTAGACGAAGCCGCTAAAATCGAAGCCATTGGTCAAATTCTCGGTGAGGGTGTAGAAAGCCAACTAAAAATTGCCGTAGATGAGGTCTTTCCTCAAGATATTCTCTTCAAAACCCTATCTGCAACATCTGATCAATATCCAATGCTGCGCATAGAACTCATGGAATCGGTATTGACAGGCGCAAGCGAACTACTAACAAATACGCAAGCCGATATAGCCATCTCTCCATACAGCGTAAAAAATAGTTTCAATGAAGAATTGTACGATATCGACTTTGTTGCCGTCGCACATCCATCTCACCCTCTTCACAATACTGACAACATATTATCGCTAGAAGACTTAAAGTCCCATCGTCAAATTGTAGTGCGTGACTCAGCTATATCAGCGAAACAAGACGCTGGCTGGCTGAGTGCTAATCAACGATGGACAGTAACTCACATGCAAACATCCATCGATATGATTGCAAACGGCCTTGGATTCGCATGGTTACCTAAGAGCACTATTTCATCACAGCTCGAAGATGGAACCCTCAAGCCGTTGCGCTTAAATAAAAATGCAAAACGTAGCTGCACACTCTATTTGATTTTCAAAGACAGTGCTCAATTAGGGCCAGCCGCCAACGCATTTATTAAAGAATTACGACACCAATGCCTTCATAAAACCTAATGCATCACAAAAAATTAAGATTCGGCTAACGTTAATAAACCGGCCGATAAATAATAATATTCATCATACAAACACAATTTTACACTATCGGCACATTAACAATAGTTGGGTCATGTATGGAAAAATTAACATTGGACGTGCACAGCAATGCCAAACAGCAGGCAACTATTATTGCGATTTTATGCATATTATTGATGTCGTGTTCTGGTAGTAATAACGACAACACATTAACCAAAAATCAGCCACCAGTTTTTGTGTCTAGTTCATCGTACAATACGCTAGATAATGTTCTCACCACTAGCTATAAAGCCGTTGCCACAGATCCCGATGGCGATCACATCACCTATAAAATTGTGGGGGGATTAGATCAACAACATTTTTCTATCGACACGACCAGCGGTATTATTTCGTTTACAGAACGAACCGAATTCAATGCACCGCACGATGAAAATCACAACAATGATTACGAATTAGAAATTTCTGCCACTGACGATAATAAAGCAACAACTAGCCTTGCATTAAAAATTACAGTAACTGGAAAAAATGTTTACCTGCGAATCCCCGTTGTAGTCCATGTTTTATATCAGGAGTCATCAACTGATGAATCCAATATTAGTGAAGAGAAAATACGCTCGCAAATCTCAGTGCTCAACAACGATTTTAGAAAAAAGAATACTGATTTAGACTTCGTTCCCAAAGAATTTACTCTACTCATTGCCGACATGGACATCGAGTTTGAAATGGCTACCGTTGATCCTAAAGGCAACATAACAAATGGCATCACAAGAGGCCTCGACTCGACAAATGGGCAATATGGGGATGTGCCATTTACCGAAAAGGGTGGGCGCGATGCATGGCCCGCAGAGCACTATCTAAATATTTGGATAATCGATGGTGCAAATCGTCATGGCGATATCAGAGTAGCTGGGAGAGGACAACTCCCGGGCGGAAATCCACTAACCGATGGCCTAATTATCGCTTATCAAGCTTATGGCACAGTTGCACCGCTAGCCACTAAACAATATTTACATTTAGGACGAACTGCAACGCATGAAATCGGGCATTGGTTGGGCTTAAGGCACATCGATGGCGGTTATTCTTGCGATTCCGACGATGGGATAGATGACACGCCATTAACCAACACAGGTTTTTCCTTACGTCCAACTTATCCTATGTATTCATGTGGCAGCAGCGACATGTTTATGAATTTCATGACCCCATCGGTTGCTGACGACAAATTACTCATGTTCACCCACGGGCAAAAAGCCTACATGCAGACTGTTTTCTCTGAGGATGAAACTCGAAATGCACTATTTACTAATTTATGGTTGTAGCCAAGTCCCTCCACCTAGGTTCCACATTCACTGTCTGCTGCACCACTGCGCTTTAAGGACTTTTCATAATATTTGGCTCAGGTTATCAACCCAGTTACTTTACGAATACTCATATAAAATCAATGAAAAAGATGGTCGTTCTCTATTTCTTTTGAATAGCCAAATTAAGTTGATCTGACCCCATTGATTTACCCCATTAATTTATAGTCCCCAATGATTCGAGTCGTTTACGAACATTAATCGTATCAATTTATGAGACGATTAAGGGTATTAATCAACTCAATTTAAGTTTTATTCTTTTAGGTATGGGTGGCTAAATCAAGTCGACCTGACCATTAGCTTTTTAATCTATTGAAATTTCAATGATAAAAAAGTGTGTGTCCTTTTTATTCACTTGTCGCGAAACCCTTCTTCAATTTGCATTCTTGTTCTATAAATTGCGACCACTCT
>CAJXRU010000169.1 GCA_913060565.1 uncultured Gammaproteobacteria bacterium
TAGAAACCCCAAACAAATTGCTGCAAAAATGAACTCAAAAGTTCAACAGACCCTAGTATTCGCCAATTTTTCGCTTGCCATCGATTAACTGCTTCGGCTTTGGTTTAATAAACCTCTTGAAATCATGATGATTTCGTAGCGCAGAAAATAACGGCGCCTGAAGAACGCGATAATCCAATCGATAGCCTTGTTCTAACGCTTGCACAAAGTAGCGCATCGCTAAATCAACTTCCTGTGTCGCACTATAAAACTCTGCCAATTGTAGGCTGATTTCAGCATCTTCATTGCCGTGAAGTTGTAAATTCTTTAAATGGTTAATAATGGCATATTGCTTTGTTGTATTAGCCAAATGTTTATTTTTTAGCAGTGTTGCCATCAGGTGTGAGCGAGACAATGTAGTGACATTTTTCATTGTTGTTGCTTGCTGATAGGCATTATATGCTGACGCCAAGTCGCCTTGATAATAGGCAATGTCAGCTGCTGCTTGACTCATTAACGGGTGAGGAAGCACATGTCCGTTTACCATCGACAATGCTAATTCAAAATCTTGCTGTTCAATGGCTAATTGCACTCGATGATAGCGCGTCAATGCGTAATCTGGTTGCAATAACAATGCTTTTTTATACCACAAATTGGCCGCTTTATACTGTTTGTTACGTTGTAATGTTAGCCCTGTGTGCATCATGGCTACCGCATGATTTGGTGCTTTAGTGAGGGCTTTCTTATGCCATAAGAGTGCTTTATCGATTTGTCCTTGTGCAGAATAGATATAAGCAAGGTTAATCATTATTTCTACGTCATCGGGATCTATATCAATGCCTTTATGCAAGGTCGAAATGCTTTTTGATAACCAGCCTGAGACATAATACGCAGTACCTAATGCTTTAAACGATTGTGCGGAGTCTCGATCAAGGCGAAGTGCGTGATACGCATAGTCAATCGCTTTTCTTTTGTCTTCTCTGTCCCCGCCAAATTGAAAGTATAACTGACTATAAGCTTGACTTAAGCCAGCGTAAGCGGCGGAAAACTCGCTGTCTTGTGTTATAGCTTGCTCAAATAATTCAATGGCTATTGTGTTATCCGCATGACGATAGCGATGGTAATAATCACGTGCGGCATGATAAAGCTGATTTGCTTTTTCATACTGACTAAGTGTTATTGTTTCAAGTGTCGATAAATCGTTATCAGTGCTAATCGACGGTTCTTGAATTTTATTCTCATGAATATTGATTGAAATAATGATGATGCACAATACGGTAAACACCATCGTTGCTTTTTTAATTAGCGAACGTTTAGTAAACCTCTCGACAATACTTTTCGTAATAACAGCTGGCAGGTTAAAGCTTGGTGCTGCGCTTCGTAGTATCGATGGAGGGGCTTTGACCACACATTCACTAACAACTTGAGGTATTAATCGATACCCTCGACCACGAACTGCTTCAATATAGGTTGGCTCACTCGCATTATCGCCTAGTGATTTGCGCAGCAGTTTTACACGTTGTTTTAGGGTTTCGTCACCGATGACACGATCAGGCCATACCATGGCCATCAGTTGAGATTGGCTTAGTAACGTAGGACTTGCAGTGGCAAGTGCGTGAAGCAAGTCATAGCTTAATTTGGGCAACGAAATAACGGTTTCACCGCGTGTTAGCTCGCCTCGTTGAATATCTAAAATAAGATCACCAATGAGGTAACGTGTTGTTTTATTATGATCAGTCATATGCCCGTCAATCTACTGCTAACGCATTTAGGGCAATGATTGTTAACTATTTTTAGTATGCTTTCACCTATTATTTGATGTCTTCACCAAATCTTCACTAAAACTTTTACTAGCTTTCACTTTAGCTTCAAGTGCTATGTCACTGAGTTGTTAGGCTAGTTGTCTTGATAATAATAACTAAGTAGATAATTGAGGATTGACATGACGACAGTACAAACTGCGCCAACATTTAGTGAGCTATGGGGGCATCCAAAACCATTGTGGATGCTATTTATGGCAGAGTTTTGGGAGCGATTTGCGTTTTATGGTATTCGGTGGGCATTGACACTCTATATCGTCGCCCAATTTTTTAATGGTGATTCCTCAGGCCAGAGTTTTGCGTCAAATACATATGGTGCTTATCTCGCTTTAGTTTATGCCAGTGCCATTTTTGGAGGGTACGTTGCAGATAAAATTATAGGATCTCAACATTCGATTTTAGTCGGTGCGCTCATTATGGGCAGTGGTTTGTTTCTCATTATGTTGCCTGACGAAACATTTTTTATGATTGGTTTAGCGACTGTTATTGTTGGAAACGGGCTATTCAAACCAAATATTTCAAATCTAGTCGGCAAAATCTATGCTGATGATGATCCACGTAGAGATAGCGGGTTTAGTATCTTTTACATGGGCATTAATGCGGGAGCGATGGTATCGCCAATTGTTACTCAGTGGTTAGCCAGTACCTTAACAGATACACCCATGATGGATAACTATAAAGCGGTATTTGGCGCTGCTGGTGTTGGGATGGTTATTAGTTATATTTGGTTTTTTATTGGCAGGCGTCAACTTAAAGGCATTGGTAGTGTTAAAAAATCACCTATGCGTACTAAGAATCTAATGTCTGTTGTCATAGGCTCCGTGCTATCAATTGTGCCTGTCTACTTGTTGATGCGATATGCTGGCGCTAAGGTTTTAGCATGGATCTTATTTGTGTTATTCGTTGCTGTCGCTTTTATTCTGATAAAACAAACTCGATATGCCGGAAAAGTGGCGGTTGATAGAGTGATTGCTTGCTTAATAATGTTTGGATTTAACGTTATTTTCTTTATGTTTTTTGAACAAGCAGGTAGTTCATTTACATTTCTTGCGCAGAATATTGTCGATCGCGATATTACACAAGCCATTGAATTTAAAATAGCTTGGTTTCAATCGGTCAACTCAGTGTCTATATTAATTTTTGCCCCCATAGTGTCGATAATTTGGTTATTTATGCGTAAACGCTCTGTTGAGCCAAGTATTCCGAGGAAATTTGCATTGGGTTTATTGGGAACTGGGTTGGGCTTTTTAGTACTCATTTATGCGCTGGAAAACTTACTGGATGAAAATAATATGATCCCAATTTGGCCACTCGCAGCCTGTTATGTTTTACATACCATTGGTGAGCTGTGCTTATCGCCAATTGGGTTGTCTATGGTGAGTAAGCTGGTGCCCGCATCACTGGCAGGTTTTGCGTTTGGCGGCTGGTTTTTAAGTACTGCAATTGGTAATAATTTTTCAGGGATCCTTGCCGGTAGTATGAGCGGCGACAGCGGTATGACAGTTGATTCGGCGCTTAGCGGATTTAACTTCAGCTTTTGGCTACTTATTGGCGGCGGTTTATTATTGTTTATTATTGCCCCCTTTATAAACAAATTGATGCATGGCGTTAAATAGTTTTTAAAACAGTCAGGGCGATGATTTTGTCGCCTATTCATCTCGGTTTTATTTCGTCAAGCACCTACTGCTTGGTTGAAAATGATGAGCCTGTCTTTCATCTACACAATAAGTCCAATAAATTGAAGACAATCAATGCTTAAATGAGTAATATTTATACTGATCTTAATCGTTATATTGTAGGCGTGAAATATAACATTTGAATGGCTGGCAAATAATTATTTAGATAGGTTTAAGCATGGAGCACAAGCAATTAATTCATAGATTGAAGGCACTTCAGCCACTTGAGTCTGGTTTGTTCTATTTTTCGATTGTTGCATGTTTGTTTGTCGGGCCTTTTACTGTATATCGTTTTATTCAAGGTCATTGGGTACAAGCGGGGGTCGATGCTTTTGTATTGATGTTAGCTGGCTATTGCATGGTTGAAATCTATAGAAAAGGCACGAACGATCTTCTCCACCTCATTGTGTCTATCTCTTTGGCCATCGCAGCTTCATTAGTAACTGCTGCTAATGGCGTAGATTCTATATACTGGATGTATCCCACGATTGCCATTAGTTTTTTCTTAGTCCCCTTACGAAGCGCACTTGTTGTTACTGGTTGTCTAATTGCCACAATCTCTTGGTTAATATTTGATAATAATAACCTTCCTCTAACGGCCACTATCATCATTACGATGCTTGTTACTTACTCGTGCACATTTTTTATATTTAAATCGTATCGAGAAATAGAGACGAAGTTAAAACGACAAGTCTATTTAGATGCATTGACCGGTGCTGGAAATCGTCTTGCTTTTGATAAAGAAATTGAAAAAGCGATGGAACTATCGCAGCGTGGAAAACAAAATACCTCTCTTTTGTTTTTTGATTTAGATGATTTTAAGTCCATTAACGATAATTTTGGTCATAGCGTTGGCGATGGCGTGTTAGTTGACACAGTTTGCTTGATAAATGACGCCATAAGGTCAACTGATAGACTATTTCGTTATGGAGGTGAAGAGTTTGCTGTTTTATTAGCGGCAACAGATATTACTAATGCCGTAGTTGTGGCGGAAAAGGTAAGGCATTCAATTGCAAATCATGATTTCGGAATTGAGCGTGATGTGACTATTTCAATCGGAGTCGCCCAATGCCGAACAACTGAATCAACTAATGGATGGATAAAAGTCGCAGATGCGTTACTTTATCAGTCAAAATCTAAAGGAAAAAATACCGTATCGAGTCGACTTAGTTATTAACACCTCTTAAACTAAAGTCTTATTACGTGCTATAGTTTGATTATAAATTCTTATTTTTGCGAGTGAATTATATGGCAAACTGCTATTCGCAAAGGGACTTGGTGCAGCTCGATTCAGAGTTGGCACGGCTTGAAGAAATCAATTCTTACCAAATATTAGATTCCTCACCTGAACAGGAATACGATGACATTGCATTGTTGTCGGCTCAAATTTGTAATATGCCGATGTCGACAGTTGCCTTTATCGACGAATCAAGAAAATGGCACAAAGCAAAGTTTGGTCTCGACAAAGATTATGTGCCGCGTGATTTTTCTATTTGCTCTCATACAATCTGTGGCAGTGAAATGCTGATTGTTGAAGACACACATCAACACGATGTGTTTAAGCATATTGGTATTGTTAACAATCCTCCATTTGTTCGTTTTTATGCAGGCGTCCCCCTTATCAATAGCAATGGTTATGCATTGGGTACTTTATGTGTCGTCGACACTAAGCCCAATTCTTTGAATGACGAACAAGTTCATGCATTGCAAGCGTTAGCGCGTCAAACTATAGCGTTGTTAGAGCTTCGAAAATCCCTGTTAATTAGCCAGCAACTACAACAACAGGTTCGATTACATAACTCAAAACTTGAATCGTTAAGCCAAACTGATGAGCTCACTAAGCTTTATAACAGACGCGTACTTGATAGGGAGCTCAGTCGTGAGCTAAAGCGTAGTCAACGTTATGGCGGAGAGTTTTCATTGTTAATGATTGATATTGATAATTTTAAAAAACTCAATGATACCTATGGCCATAGTGTTGGTGATGTAGCGTTAATAAACATTGCTCAGTTATTGATTCGAGAATCTCGAGATACTGATTTTTGTATTCGGTTTGGTGGCGATGAGTTTATTATTTTGATGTCTAATACGAGCGCTCAACAAGCTGAAAATATTGCAAATAGAATTCGGACAAGCGTTGATGATTGTGCTGAGCATTTGAGCTTCTTAACCTTGAGTATCGGTATTGCCCATGTCGATAACTTTAATGTGACTGAGAGACTAATTATTGAATTAGCCGATAAAGGGCTATATCAAGCGAAAAGAGAAGGCCGAAATAAGGCGGTTTTAAAAAATAGCCATAGTTTGGTGAGCTAATTGCACAAGCTAAGATTTAGGCAGCTTGGCCGAGTTTTTACGCAAGTCTTTATAAGGTGGCATCTTCTCGCTTTATAATTTTATGGCCGTCTTCACTGACACCTTTCTTCCAATAACTACTGATGTAAATGTTGTCTTTTGGAACGTTTTTATCACTTCTAAAATAGTTGCGCATTGCACGCATCATATCGAATTCGCAAGCAACCCACACTGATATATCGCCATCAAGCCATGGCAAAGAAGTGACATGAGATAACAATGAATTATCATCAGTTGTCCAAATCACTTGCATGTTACTTGGGATTGCGATGTGTTGAATGTCGGCTTGCTCAATGATCTTAATCACGGCATAACCTTTAGAGCGTGCATCAAGTGTTCGCAATTTTGCTGAAAGGGCGGGCAGTGATGTCATGTCTGCTACCATAAAATACCAATCTGCATCGGTATTTAAATAGCTACTGTTTCCTGGGCCAGCGACATTAATAGTATCACCAGCTTTTGCATTGACTGCCCAGCGACCTGCAAAGCCGCACTGAAGATCGCATGTCTCGTGGCGAACAAAATCGACGTTAATTGTTTGAGCAGACCGATCAAAACGGCTAATTGTATAGGTACGCATCACAGGGCGTTCACTACTTGTTAAGGTCGATAAATCTGTTGAACCCCGTTGGCTAAACAACAGCTTAATATAACTCCCTTCACATTCAGCAGGAAAGTTATTAAGGCCTTCGCCATGCAGTGTTATACGTTGCATATTAGGACTAATGCGCGCAGATCTTACTACGGAGAGTGGTGTCGTTTCTGGCCTATTCATAAATCCCGTTAATACGATTAATTATCAGTACGGTAACTTATCATGAGATAACACTAATGAATATGGTCTTTGCGCAACTTTACCTAAGAAAAGAAAATTGAATGTCAAAAAGGTAATGTTTGTTTTGTTTATTGACACAGTATTCATGAACGATAGTGAAAATTTATCGGTGTTACTCTAGGGTCTGTTGGTCTTTTGAGTTCATTTTTGCAGCTATTTGTTTGGGGTTTCTACAAGGCAGAGCCTATGTGGTGTAGCTGGCTCGATAATAGCTCCTGCATTA
>CAJXRU010000170.1 GCA_913060565.1 uncultured Gammaproteobacteria bacterium
GAGATCATGCCTAGTCTCGTGGGCTCGGAGATGTGTATAAGAGACAGCTTTATCTAATGGCCAGCTGCGATTTTGAGCACGTTCACTCGCCAGCAAATCATTAAAGGTGTTTTGTAGGTGCACACGAACATTGGTAACGCCGTCGCTATCTATATCACCTTTTACCATCGCGTAATGCAATTCATCATCGATAGTATCGCGGTAAGTCACTAAGTCGAACTCGCCGTATTTAGTTGGCAGTTTACATTGTGCTTCTTTAACGATGGTCGTTTCATTGGCGTTGCGATATTCAATTAAATCAGCGATGGTACCAATTTTAATATCATGTTCTTTAGCAAAAATTTCAAGATCAGGACGACGTGCCATGGTGCCATCTTCTTTTAAAATCTCAACGATAACTGACGCAGGCTCACTACCTGCTAAACGCGCTAAATCACAACCAGCTTCCGTATGTCCTGCGCGTGTTAATACGCCGCCTTCTTGAGCCATTAGTGGAAATATGTGTCCCGGTTGAACGATATCCGCCGCAACAGCATCTTTGGCAACAGCAACCTGTACCGTGCGCGATCTATCTGCCGCAGAAATACCGGTAGTTACCCCAGTTGCCGCTTCAATGGCAACCGTAAAGTTAGTGGCAAACTGTGCTTTGTTAGCATCAACCATTAAAGGCAAGTTTAAGCGTTCACAACGATCTTTAGTCAAGGTTAAACAAATCAAACCGCGACCGTGTGTCGCCATAAAATTAATCGCCTGTGGCGTAATCTTGTCAGCTGCAATGATTAAATCACCTTCATTTTCGCGATCTTCATCATCCATCAGGATAACCATCTTGCCGAGTTTGAAATCTTCTAGAATTTCTTCAATTGTATTTAATGCCATGATCTAGCCTTAACCTTAATAGCGACCGAAATGTCGGCGCAGATTATACATGTGTTTAAACGGGTAACCAATGAAATAAGTGTATTTCATTGGATTATTCACTCGGCGTGACGCCAAGCTATACGCTGTTATTGTCGCCATAAAATGCGACAATAATTATTTTAGAAAGCCACTGCGTGCCAATAGGTCCATACTCACGTTACTTGTTGCAGGAGATTCACTCGCTGTCATTAAGCGTTCGAGATAACGGGCAATTTGATCGACCTCAATATTAACCTTGGTGCCGATAGAGAAATGCTTAATAGTGGTTTCATCACTGGTATGCGGGACAATCGTCAAACGAAACTTATCGCCATCCAATCCATTGACCGTTAAGCTAATACCATCAATGGTAATCGACCCTTTTAATGCGATGTATCGCATTAGCTGCGCTGGTGCACTTACCCAATAATCTGCCGATGAACCATTATCACTAATAGATTCAATACGTCCGATGCCATCAACATGGCCACTCACCATGTGACCGCCTAAACGTGTTGTTGGTGTCACCGCTTTTTCTAAATTAATAACCTGACCGTTAGAATAGTTAGCAAACCCCGTTAGAGACACAGTTTCACCTGACACATCAGCGCTAAAACTATCTTTAGTTTGAGCAACAACCGTTAAACAAACACCGTTACTGGCAATACTATCGCCTAATTTAACATCAGATAAATCCAACTTTCCTGTTTTAATTTCAACGCGATAACCATCGTTTTGCTTGGTCATTTGACTAAGCACACCAACACTTTCAATAATTCCAGTAAACATATAAAACCTAAATTTAATTTGTGACTAACGTTGCGCGGATCCGAATATCTTTCCCCACCATTCTTACATCAGTAATCTGGAGTGGCTGTAGCTTATTCATATGGTCAATGCTTGGTAAATTCAAGAGACCCTTGTGGCCAGTACCCATTAATTTGGGTGCTTGATACACAATGAGCTCGTCGCATAAATTGGCTTCAACCAAAGCACCAGCTAATGTCGCGCCCGCCTCAACCCAAACGCTGTTAATTTCACGCGCAGCTAGCTCAATTAACAAGGTGTCTAAATCAATTTGACCTGTGCCTGACATCACTAATTGGGTGACATGCGATGGCCATATACTGTCATCGCATTGACGACGAACCAATAATATTGGCGACGTGATCCCAACCATTTTGGCATCGGGAGACACTCTGTTTTGGCTGTCAATGACTACACGTAGTGGTTGACGTAACTGCGCTGAGGATAGTTGCTCTTGCAATGAACCCGTTTCGTTGTAGCGTAAGTTTAAACTAGGATCGTCCACCAGCACGGTATCAGCGCCAGTTAAAATAGCACAGTGCTGTGCTCTAAATTGCTGCACATCAACCCTAGCATCACTAGCTGTGATCCATTGACTTGTGCCATCACTTAACGCCGTCGCACCATCGAGCGTTGATGCCATTTTTACGGTAACAAAAGGACGCTGGCGTTCCATACGTGACAAAAAACCTGGATTAAGTGCCCGTGCTTGCTCGGCTAACACGCCACTCTTGGTAGTAATACCTGCCGCTTCAAGCATGGCGATACCGCGTCCAGCAACTTGCGGATTGGGATCTTGCATTCCAATCACGACTCGCGTGATTCCTGCATCGATTAATCCTTTAGAGCAAGGTGGTGTGCGGCCATAGTGGCTGCAAGGTTCTAACGTTACATACGCTGTAGCACCGCGCGCATTGCCTTGTGCTATAGCAAGGGCATTAACTTCCGCATGCCCTTCTCCAGCTTTTTGATGATAACCCTCACCGACAACTTCACCATCTTTTACTAAGACACAACCCACGTTTGGATTTGGTGTCGTCGTAAAACGTCCACGCTTAGCTAAATTAATCGCTCGCTGCATAAACTCAATATCAGTGACTGACATGCTGTTTCCTAATTATTCTGACTTACCAAGCTTTGCTATCTCTTTGCCAAACTCTTCAACATCTTCAAACGCACGGTATACTGATGCAAAGCGGATGTAAGCCACTTTGTCTAATCGTTTCAACTCGTCCATCACCAAATTCCCTAAAAACGTCGATTGCACTTCACGCTCGCCAGTCGCCCGTAATTTAGACTTGATGGTATGTAATGAATTTTCAATGGCTTCAACACCAACAGGACGGCGTTCAAGCGCACGCGCCATACCACTTCGAAGCTTTTCATCATCAAAGGGTTCGCGTGAGCCGGTTGTTTTTATAATTCGAGGCATCACTAGCTCTGCTTGCTCAAACGTGGTGAAACGCTCTTGGCAACCAGTACATTGACGACGACGTCTAACTTGGAAACCGTCTGAAACAAGACGTGAATCAATTACTTTGGTATCACTTGCACGACAAAATGGACAATGCATAAAATTTCTCACTAAAACTAATCAGGTAAATTGTTATTATTTTTTCTACCAAACAACTTACCTGATCAGACTTATTATTCAATAGCTAATCTGCGCCCATAAAAAAGGCCGCAAAAGCGGCCTAGTATATATGAGTTTTATCGCTTAATAAGGTTTATTAAGCGTAAACTGGTAAGCGTGCACAAATTTCGAGTACTTTCGCTTTAACAGCATTAATTACATCTTCGTTCTCAATGTCATCTAACACATCACAAATCCAACCTGTTAGCGCTTTAGTATCAGCAACAGTGAAACCACGACGAGTGATTGCTGGCGTACCAAGACGAAGACCAGAAGTAACAAACGGTGAACGTGGATCGTTTGGTACAGAGTTCTTGTTTACCGTGATAAACGCACGACCTAAAGCAGCGTCAGCGTCTTTACCCGTGTATTCTTTACCGATTAAATCAAGGAGTAATAAGTGGTTTGAAGTGCCGTTAGACACAACTTTATAACCGCGTTCCATTAACACATCAACCATAGCGTTAGCGTTATCTAACACAGCTTGTTGGTATGTCTTGAACTCTGGCTCTAATGCTTCTTTAAATGCAACCGCTTTACCAGCGATAATGTGCATTAATGGACCACCTTGACCGCCAGGGAACACTGCTGAGTTTAATTTCTTTTCTACCGCTTCGTTTTCACGAGCAATGATCAAACCACCGCGAGGGCCAGCCAGTGTTTTATGGGTTGTTGTCGTAACAACGTCAGCAAATGGTACTGGGTTTGGATATAAGCCAGCAGCAATAAGACCTGCAACGTGAGCCATATCAACGAATAAGTAAGCACCTACTTTATCTGCGATTTCACGGAAACGCGCCCAATCAACAATACCAGAGAAAGCAGAGAAACCAGCGATAATCATTTTTGGTTTATGCGCTAATGCAAGTTCTTCAACTTCAGCGTAATTAATATCACCGTTTTCATCCAAACCGTATTGCTTCGCGTCATATAACTTACCAGAGAAGCTAACATGTGAACCGTGAGTTAAGTGACCGCCGTGAGCAAGGCTCATGCCTAATACCGTATCGCCATGCTCTAATAATGCTAAAAATACCGCTGAGTTAGCTTGTGAACCTGAGTGAGGTTGAACGTTAGCGTAATGTGCACCAAATAATTCTTTAGCACGTTCAATCGCTAAAAATTCAGCTTTATCAACGTATTCACAACCGCCGTAGTAACGCTTACCAGGGTAACCTTCAGCGTACTTATTCGTTAATTGAGAGCCTTGAGCTTCTAAAACGCGTGGGCTACAGTAGTTTTCTGACGCGATCAATTCAATGTGTTCTTCTTGACGAGTCGTTTCTTGGCTAATTGCTTCAAATAATTCAGGATCAAAATCAGCAATGTTCATATCACGTTTAAGCATCTAAGTACTCCAATGTAAAATCGGTTAATAAAATTTTGCCCGTATTCTACCTATCTAGACGGCTAAATCCTAGTGAAAGTGTGACTTTTATCAAACTAATTTCCAATACTTAATAGCGCTCATGGCAGGCTTAAATTGACTTGCCAGAACAACATACACCTATAAAATCAATATATTAAGATTAACATTCCAATAACATAGCTTAGGTATCAGTTTTTTATTTCCATAAATTTGGAATTAAAAACAATGCCACCCATTGAACATACATAAAATCAAATATACTATAATTCATATATTAAATTCAACGCAGTAGAAAATCATGGGATTCTTTGAACGCTTTCTTTCAATCTGGGTAGCGCTGGCAATCACAGCGGGTGTGCTTTTAGGTCTGAGTTCACCAGACACGTTCACCCAATTAGCTAAGGTAGAAATATCCAATGTTAATGTAGTTATCGCATTACTTATTTGGTTGATGATCTTTCCAATGATGCTGCAAATCGACTTCGGCGCGATTAAACAAGTAGGAAAACAGCCCATGGGATTATTCCTAACCCTAATGATTAATTGGTTAATTAAACCCTTTTCAATGGCATTGTTAAGTTGGTTATTTTTCGAATTGCTGTTTGCACCATGGATTGATCCCCAATCAGCTAAAGAATATATTGCAGGAATGATTTTGTTAGGCGTAGCACCTTGCACAGCGATGGTATTTGTGTGGTCCCATTTAACAAACGGCAACGCAAACTATACGTTGGTACAGGTGTCATTAAACGACATCATCATGGTTTTCGCGTTTGCACCACTGACTGCTCTTTTGTTAGGCATTAACGACATTATCATTCCATGGCAAACATTGTTAGCATCTGTCGTTTTGTATGTCATCTTACCGCTCATCGCAGGCATAGTGGTACGTTCGGTATTGAACAAACACCGCAATCTACAAGCAATTGATGGGCTAATTGCGCGATTAAAGCCATGGTCTATTGTTGGACTACTAGCAACAGTAACACTCCTATTTGGTTTTCAAGCTAACACAATTATCGCAGAGCCTTTGACGATTGCGCTGATTGCAATACCATTAACGATTCAAACCTATGCAATATTCTTTATCGCGTATTTTGCGGCGCGTTGGTTAAAACTGCCACACAATGTAGCAGGACCAGCCAGTATGATAAGTACGTCTAATTTCTTTGAATTAGCCGTAGCGGTCGCTATCTCACTGTTTGGATTATACTCAGGCGCAGCATTGGCAACGGTTGTTGGTGTATTGGTTGAAGTGCCAATCATGCTATCACTGGTTGCTTTTGTTAATAAAACTAAGCATTGGTTCAATGCAACTACCTAGGAGATAATTATGTCAATTCATCCTTATGACACACTTACACTAAAAAACGGCGCAAAGATATTATTCACGCCATGCCCCGGCACCAAAGAAGCGTCAATTACAAATGCTGTAAGCACGCTGAAAACCGCTGGAGCGTCACTTGTTATCTCAGTAATGTTTGACGAGGAGCTCGCCAAACTTAATGCAACATCGTTAAGTGATATAACTAAAGAGCAAAACGTTCAATGGCTACAATGGCCAATTTCAGATGAAGCAGGGCCAGATACTATTTTTGAAACGGCTTTCAACAATGATATATCGGCTGTATTAGAAGCTCTCGCCAATCAAAAAACAATTGCAGTTCATTGTAAAGGAGGTTCAGGTCGAACAGGATTAGCTATTGCGCTTATTTTAAAAGCCGTTGGATTAAATCACGATGAAATATTGACCAAGGTTCAAGCGATAAGACCCAAAGCCCTCAAACATCCCGTTCAGCTTTCTTATTTTAATGAATTTACACCTTTTTCTTAGACGCAACTTGCCATCATCTGATCTCATGCTTTGTAACTAGCAAGGCATGGCTCATTTTTTCTACAAAAATTACTAATACCAAATTCTAAAACGAATTATAAAAACTAAACTAAAATGAGTATTGCACATTTAAAAAAACCACCTTTATTACAACAATAGGCGTAAATATACTGATATTGTCGTAAAAAAAATGTAAGGTAGCTTTATTCAGAATATAGTTAGTAAGTGTTTGATGAGATTAATATCTGTCTCTTATACACATCTCCGAGCCCACGAGACTAGGCATGATCTC
>CAJXRU010000171.1 GCA_913060565.1 uncultured Gammaproteobacteria bacterium
TATAAAACCCGAACAATTCGCTGCAAAAACCTTCACCAAAGATCAACAGGCCCTAATAGCTCAGGTCTTTTTTCAATATTATTGTCAACCTAGTCGATGGCTAGAGAATCGAAAAGAACGTGGTTTGATGTCGTTAAGCCTGATAAAACATAGCCTTGTTCAAGGTATAGTCGGGTGTTGTGTACTAGCATGGGTGACGTTAGATGCTGGGTCTTTAATATCACTATTTTTACTTCTTGCATTATCCCATTGGGTTATTGATGCCATGGTCTATTTAATGGGCTTTAGAGTGCGAGTATTGTTAGCCGCGCAGGCACTACACAGTATTATTTTGTTGTTAATAGCTATTCACTTTCACGGTATTGAACTCTTATCGCTATGGGACGGACTCATAAAGGTAATTGAGCCTAGACATTTGGCGGTTGTTGTCGCCTATCTATTAGTTTTAAAGCCGACGTCTAGCATGATTAGTGCGGTATTAACGACGTATTCTCCGATTAATAGAGAAGATAATGACGGCTTAATTGCTGGTGGTGAAATAATTGGTTACTTAGAGCGCTTACTTATTTTGACCTTTGTAATTAAAGGGCAGTTTGCTGTTATCGGTTTTATTTTGGCAGCAAAGTCGATATTTAGGTTCGGCGATCTTAATAATACAACTAATAGAAACCTTACCGAATACGTGCTGCTAGGTTCTTTTTTATCGGTGACAATTACATCATTTATAGGTCTTGCTGTATCCATTAAGTAGGAGGCGTTGGTTAATGTCTAAGGCGTTGTTTTGAATTAAAAAGACGTTAAAGCACTACCAATAGATAGTTTGCACTACTTTTGTCTTATTGCGTAATGACATGGTATGATTTGTGCGAAAAAGTAGCAGCGATGATGTTTAATGGAGTGACAATGGCGCGCAATGATATAAAGGTCTTAGTAGTTGACGATGTACCAAATAATGTAAAAGTTCTGCTCAACATTTTGAAAGAAGAAGGTGTGTCGTTGTCGTTTTCATTTAGTGGAATTGACGCAGTTAAGGTAACTGAGCACGAGGCGTTTGATTTAATATTACTTGATATTATGATGCCAAATATGAGTGGTTTCGAAGCCTGTAAAGCAATTAAATGCAACGCTAAAAATAAAGACACGCCAATTATTTTTATATCAGCACGTACTGACGTCGAATCTATTTCTAAGGGGTTTGAGTTAGGAGGCGTTGACTATATTGTTAAACCGTTTCATCCTGATGAAATTATCGCCCGTGTTAACACACATTTAGATTTATCCCATGCCAAAAAACAATTAGCTGCAACGCTTGTTCATGAAAGTCAAAAGTCAGACCTAAAACAGAAACGTTTGCTTGATGAAATAGAGCAATCGCAGCGTGAAATGATTTATGTCTTGATGGAATTGATGGAGATGACCTCGGACGAAACTGGTCAACACATTCGTAGAGTCGCTGATTGTGCGAGATTACTTGCTCATTACTCACCGCAACTTGACTCTGATGATGAAAGTATTATTTTTCACGCTGCTCCTATGCATGATATAGGCAAGATTGCGATCCCAACAGAGATTTTGCATAAACCGGCTAAGTTAACACCGGAAGAGTTTGAGGTAATGAAAACTCACACCACCAAGGCGTTAAACTTTTTTCCCAATACCAAACGCCGTTTACTGAACGCTGCGGCGATTATTGCTGTTCAACATCACGAAAAATGGGATGGAAGCGGCTATCCTAAAGGGTTAAAAGGTGAGGAGATTCATATTTATGGACGGATTGTTGCACTAGCAGATGTATTTGATGCATTAACGCATAAGCGTAAATATAAAGCGGCGTGGAGTATTGACGATGCTCTAGATTATATAAAAGCAGAACGTGGTGTGCATTTTGATCCTAAGTTAGTTGATATACTTTTTAGTCATCTTAATGAGTTTTTATCTATTATTGAAAGCACCGAGTTTCATGAGTTTTAGGCTGATATTATTCATCTTTTTCATAGCCAGTAGTAATTCACTAGATGTAAATGCTGGAAATCGTGTAGTAGCACCTTTTAAAGTATTGCTTACACCACAAGAAAAAGCCTGGATTGCTAACAATCCGAGATTAGTTGTAAGAACGTCGAGCAATTGGCCTCCCTTTGAATACAAAGATATTAATGGTAATCCTGCTGGGAGTACCATCGATATGTTGAGTGTTATTGCCGAACGAACGGGGCTTAATATAGAACCTCAAATGGGGGCTTGGCCAGACAATCTGCGTGCATTTAAGGATGGAGATGTCGACCTGTTGGTCGGTGTAAAATACCTTAATACACGAGAAAACCTTGGCCAATACTCTGATAATTATACAGAAGTGCTAGATTATTTTTTTGCTCATAAATCGTTAAAGGACGTTCCGTTTGAACAATTAACACATAAAAGAATAGCTATCCCTAAAGCTTACGCAACTCAGCAATTTATTAGGCGGAACTTTCCAACACTTGAGATAGTTGAGGTGGACAGTCTCTATGATGCTGTTGATAAGGTCATTGAAGGAAAAGCTGAGCTTCTCTTCAATAATTATCAGACCGTTTCTTATATTTTACACCAAGAGAGCATCACTGAAGTCGTCCCAATTAAGTCGATGCGCCATACAGGTAAGAGCCCAATACACATATTGGTTAAAAAAAATGCCCCGATATTAACAAGCATAATCAATAAGGGATTAGCTAGTATCACATTGACTGAAAAAGAGAAGTTTACGCAAGCTCATATGGGACTTGGAAAAAGCATTAATCTTGAGCGAATTAGTGGAAATGAATTAGTATTGAGTGCTCAAGAAAAAGAGTATTTGGCGGAAAATCCAACGATAACCTTGACTGGCGATCCCCAATGGCTTCCCTATGAAGGTATTGATAGTCAAGGAAATTACATTGGTATTGTCGCGGATATTTTAGACATTTTTGAAAGACGTCTAGGTATTACAATCGAACGCAATATCGGAGCTACGTGGCAAGATTCGGTCTCGCTATTTCAACGCAAAAAAGTTGATCTTATCTCTGAAACATTTAATTCAAATAGCACTGAGAAATCAATCCATTCTAACGTTTATTTGTCTAGTCCTATCGTGATAGTAATGCGCGATGATCAGCGTTATGTGAGTGATTTACATTCAATTTCACATCTTAAAATGGCTTTGATCCGTGATTATGGGTATACCTAGCAGATATCAAATACGTTCCCAGAACATCAATTTACTAAATTAAATTCAATTGAAAACGGTTTGACTGCCGTTGCAACCGGCCAGGTCGACGTATTGTTTGCTACACTGGCGCAGGCAAGTTATCACATTGCCAATATGGGTATGAATAATGTGAGAATTGTCGGTGACACACCCTTTAAAACAGAATTGGCATTTGGTGCACACCAAGATGACAAAATTCTTATTTCTATTTTTAATAAGGCGTTGGATTCAATTTCTAGTGTTGAAAAACAAGCGATTATTAATCAATGGAGCAAAGATAAGTTTGTATCCCGCGTCGATTATTTTCTAATTTTTGTCATTATATTAGGCGCTCTGCTGCTTATCGCTATTATTGTGTGGTGGTATCAACGATTAATTGGCGAAATTCGAGCACGGCAAGAAGCTCAGGCACATTATAAAGCGTTGCTTAATTTGTTGCCGACACAAGTAATGATTATGGATCAAGAAGGGCTCATAAAAAATGTAAATGCTCAAGTATTAAAAGATTATGACGTTGAAGGCGCAGTTTTTTACGACACGCCATTTACAGAGCTTTTACATACAAGTCGTTCCTTTGATTATTTTACAAAGCAAATAAAAAGTAATGGATTTGAGCAAGTCATTACGGAGTTCCGTTGGCAGGATAAAATTAACTCAATGATGTTATCTATGCTTGAAGTTACCTATGATAATAAGCATGTATACCTCGCGCTAGCTGTCGATATTACAGAACGAATAACGATGGAAAAGATGATGATTGAAGCTAAAAATGCAGCGATAGACGCCAACAATGCTAAGACATCATTTCTTGCCAATATGAGTCATGAGATCCGCACTCCAATGAATGCCATTATTGGTTTTACTGAGTTATTGTCTAACGAGGTTCGTGACCCAAAGATGGTCTCTTATATAAAGACAATACGCAGTGCTGGTAACTCTCTGTTATTACTTATTAATGATATTTTGGATCTTTCTAAGATCGAATCAGGTAAGTTGCATATTCAACACAGTGCGGTAGACATTTATCATATGATTGAGGATATCGAGCAAGTTTTCGATGTTGAGGTTCAAAAGAAATTACTAAGCTTTGAGGTAAAGATCGCGGATAACGTTCCAGCGATTGTTATGTTAGATGAAGCGCGGTTACGTCAGATCTTATTTAATTTAATTGGTAATGCAGTTAAATTTACCCATCAAGGTGGGATTTTACTAACAATTGACGCAATCACGGATGGTATTGATTGTGTAACACTTACTTTTTCGATTAAAGATACAGGTATAGGAATAAGTGAAGCCTATCAAGAAAGTATATTTAATAGCTTTGTTCAGCCAAAGCATCAAGATGTAGCGCAATATGGAGGTAGTGGACTAGGATTAGCTATCAGTAAACGCTTAATCAATTTAATGCATGGAGAGCTGACCGTAAATAGCACGGAAGGACGCGGTTCTGTGTTTTCATTTTCATTACCGAAAATCGATGTCGTAGGGCTATCGGCAAGTAATCATCTTACGTTAAATCGTAACAACGATGTAGTTAATTTTAATGGCTTAACAGTGCTAATTGCCGATGATATTGAAGATAATCGCCACTTACTCGAGCAATTGCTTCCTAATTGGGGGCTTAATGTATTTGCTGTGTCTAATGGACTAGAAGCAGTTGAAAGTGTCAAAGAACGTCGTTTCGATCTCGCCTTACTGGACATTAGAATGCCTAAAATGAATGGCTATGAAGCAGCGCAAAAGATTAGAGAAATTAATTCATCGTTACCCATTATCGCCATTACTGCGTCTGTAATGAGTGACGAAGAAGAAATTAATAGGCGTCATCATTTTGATGGTTATTTACGTAAACCTGTTTTACAAAAGGACGTCATTAATGAATTAAAACGTCATTTGCCTTTCGTCAACCATAAAGAAAAAAACGCGCCATTATTAAATGAGGAGCTTTTATTAACAACTGAACTTATGTCATATCTTCAAACTAACTATTTAGCATCATGTGAGAATTTATTGACGAACAATAATATTGATGAATTTTCGACATTTATTGCTAAAATTCGTCAAATTTCAATTGAACACGAGAGTGCGTCTTTAAATAATTTTACAGCGCAATGGCAGATGGCCGTTGATTGCCTTGATGTGTTGGAGATTCAACAATTTACACAAAGGTTAATAATGTCTCTTAAGTGATCATTAAGTTTCATTGATTGAGTTCATAATGTTTCAAAATGAAAAGATTTATGATTTAATCTAATCGTTTAGTGCGTTCAATTGTTTTTTTGTACTACTTTAGTGTTGTATTTGCTCTTAAGAGATTAATGGAATATACCTTGTTCATTACATTAGCCGTACTCTGTCTTTGTGCTTTTTTTGGAAAGCATGTCATTAATTTACCACGCAATTTGTGGCTGCTTTTCTTTGCCCAGCCTCTGGCGATGTGTGCGACATCATTAATGGTCTTAGTAAGTGGAATTTTAGGACAGCATCTAGCGCCTGATCCTGAAATTGCGACGTTGCCAATTTCTACGTTGATTATTGGCGTCGCGATGGCCGTTATTCCGGCCAATCGGCTTACAAATCGTGTTGGTCGTCGAGCAAGTCTACTTATTGGATTATCGATTGCGGTGATAGGTGCATTAGTATCAGCAAGCGCCGCCTATTATCTATCATTTTGGCTTCTTGTTGTTGGAAGTGTACTGCTTGGCTTTAGCATGTCATTTGTTGCGCAAATGCGATTTTGTGCCTTAGAAAGTGTCGACGAAAAAGATAATGCAACGGCATTATCTGTGTTGATGGTTGGCGGTATTTTTGCGGCGATGCTTGGTCCTGAACTTGCGGTATCTGGAAAAGATTGGATAGATTCAGCCCACGGTTTTGTCGGCTCTTTCGTCGGACTTGCGGGTTTAATTCTGTTGAGCATGATGGCCATCACCCAAATTACGCCAACTCAAGTGAAAGAAAGTGCTATTGAAGGAGCTCCTCGTTCTCTTATCGATATTTGTCGTCAACCAATATTTCTCGTTGCACTTGCCAGTGCTGCAATTGGCTATGGGGTGATGAGTTATGTGATGACTGCAACGCCTTTGAGTATGCATGTACTTGATGGTCATACACTAGAGCAAACAAAATGGGTAGTACAAAGTCATATTATCGCGATGTATTTACCGTCATTATTCTCGGCTTGGATAATTCGTAAAGTAGGGCTGCTTAACGTGATGCTCATTGGTACGTTATGTTATTTAGCCGTCGCTCTTTTTGCTTATCTTGGTCACAGCGTCATGCACTACTGGTGGGTGATGGTATTACTCGGAATTGGATGGAATTTTCTATTTTCTAGTGGCACGCTGCTATTGCCAAAATCTTACGAGACTCACGAACGTCTTCGCGTCCAAGCTATCAATGATTTTAGTATTTTCTGTACACAAGCTGTCTCTTATACACATCTGACGCTGCCGACGAAGAGGATAGTGTAGATC
>CAJXRU010000172.1 GCA_913060565.1 uncultured Gammaproteobacteria bacterium
CCTCTTCGTCGGCAGCGTCAGATGTGTATAAGAGACAGGGGCAAATGAAGAACAGCGTTTATCTATCGCGCCTGAATTAGTGCAGTGGTTGCCCTACCAGCAAGGGTGGATTTTTGAGGCCAAGGCGATTGCTCCTTCACTAAATACTAATCAGCTATCAACTATTGATTTATCAGTGAGTCAAACAAGCGACAAATTATCCCTTAATATTGATGCATTGAATATTGGTGAACTAGCACCTTTAGCTGGATTGGTATCGGCAGTCGATAATGATTCATTACGATTAATTAATGCGTTAAAGCTTCGTGGTGAGCTACGCAATATAGCTCTTAAACTCAGTGGTGAAGATGTTCAATATAGCGCAAATTTAACGGGCTTATCGTTAGTTAATGTTGGTGGCATTCCCAGTTTAAAACCGTTATCCGCATTGATTAAAGGCGATAGTCACTCCGGTGTTATGACGCTTAACGCTCAGCAACAGGTATTGGATTTCGGTCAGTATTTCAAAGCACCTATCGCACTAGATGAATTAAACCTTGAATTAGCATGGCGAACAGACGCTGATGGCTTTGCACTCTTTAGTCCAATGACACAGTGGAAAAATAAGGATTTAAACGGCGCCATTGCGTGGCAGCTGCAATTTAATGATAACCAAGCGCCGACGCTTTCGCTATTAGGAGGCGCACAGCTTAAAAATGCGAAACACGCGCAATATTATTTACCTCATGTCGTACTTAGTGACGGGTTAGTTGATTACTTATCCGGTGCTATCAAAGCAGGACATAGTGATAATGTGCAATTGTTGTGGCAAGGAAATGTAGAGCATTTTCCTTATACCGAGCATCAAGGTACCTTTGAAATTAGCGCAATGGTTGATGGTGCTAGCTTTGATTTTGATTCTGAATGGGACCCTGTCACAAACGCTAAAGTACATTTATTGTTTAAAAACGAAGCCATGCTTATCACGGGTTACGAGGGCGATTTAAACAACCTATCTTTTGAGGCGTTGACCGTTGCTATACCTGATTTAATGGCCGAAACAGCCATGCTAGAAATTAGAGCAGAGGTTAATCAACCACAACATAAAATCAATACCTTTGTTGCTGGTTCTCCCATCAATGACAGCCTAGGTCCCGTTTTACGTCAATTAGATGCCCAAGGCACTATTAAAACAAACCTTGCTATTGATTTGCCGCTTGATGGTTCGCTTCCAAATGTTTCGGGTGTTGTGACACTAGATAATAATGATCTGTCCATCACTGCAATTGATATGGATTTAGGTAAGTTGAGTGGTGAGATTGCGTTTAACGGTGGTGATATTTCAGCGAAGGGATTACGTGGCATGTTATACGAGCAGCCTGTGACTTTAGCGCTAGAAAGTAAACCATTTGGTGATTCTTATGGTATTGAAGTTGATTTAAAGGCCAAATGGCACACCAATAAAATGCCTGCAATCTGGCAGCAATATTTGAATACCTATATCGACGGTAGCTTAGATTGGGAAGGAAAATTAACGTTAAAGATCAGTGAAGATGATGTTTATTATCAGTCTTTTGTAAAATCACCGATGACGGGTTTAGAGCTTAAGTTACCAAAACCTTTAGATAAATATGTCGATCAGCAAGAAGATTTGTTGGTAACCAGTAGCGGAAATGTCAAAGGCGGATTATTTAATTTGGCTTTGGGGTCACGTGCCGAAGTCTTTGCTCGAATAGATTCAAGTGATTCAATCATTAAAGTACCAGCTATAACCTTACTTGTTGGTCGTAAATTTCAAGCGCAAGATGAAATTGCTGATAACGGCATGACAATTAATATCGATTTGGACTCTTTAGCACTCGATGAGTGGCAAAGCTTTATCGACAATATTGAGCGTGGGCAGAGTAAAGATCAGTTCTTCCCACCGCTTAAACGCATTAATGCTCGCGTTAAAAAGCTTTCTGTACTTGGACATGATTTTGAGACGGTTTCTTTAGGTGGTGTAAAGCTTGAAGATCATTGGCAAGTTAATGTTGAAAGTGAGCAAGCGCAAGGTCAGCTTAAATTATTCGACCAGTGGTTCGACAAAGGGATTGTGGCTAACTTCGAGCTGTTAACGTTGAATAAGCCGAGTGAGAATGAAAGTAATAACACGGCAACACGAGAATCGCTTCGTGAATTACCACCCGTAGATTTTACTTGTCAGCAATGCCTTATTTCGGGCTTTAATTTAGGAAAAATTAGCTTTAAATCGCAGCCTCACATACAAGGTATTGCCATTAATGATTTTAAGGTCAATGCCAATGAGTCAAATGTTAAGGCGAATGCTATTTGGGGTTTTGACAGTGATGGTGAATATTTTTCAGTAACGGGTGATTTGAAGAGTGACAATATCGAATCAATATTAGCAATATTTGATTACAGCACCAGTATTAAAGAAAGCACGGTGGATACTAATTTTGATTTGATGTGGCGTTCAGGGCTTGGCGATTTAGCGCTGCCGACATTAAACGGTGATATTAAGTGGAAACTAGGCGAAGGCCACATTGCTGAAGTGAGCGATCAAGGAGCGCGGATATTTTCGCTATTTAGTCTCGATTCGTTGCGTCGAAAACTGGTATTAGATTTTAGAGATGTATTCCAAAAAGGCATTTTCTTTAATGATTTTAGCGGTAATTTTAATATTTCAGAAGGCGTCGCAGTAACTCGTGACGCGCACATGGATGGTGTTGCTGGTGGCGTTGATGTTGTTGGCTCTGTTAATTTGACGAGCCATGAGCTTGATTATTACATTAGTTTCTCTCCCGCGCTATTCTCGAACTTACCAGTGATTGCTGGCGTAATAGCGAGTGAGCCACAGATGTTTGTGTTAACGTTTGCGTTGACCAAGGTACTTGAGCCGATTGTTGATGTTATTTCGCAGGTTAACTTTAAGCTTTCAGGGACGGTTGATGAACCTGATTTTGTTGAAATAGACAGAAAACAGAAAAAGTATAAAGTACCTCCACATATTCTAGAAAAAGCCGACCCAACGACGGCGCCAGAGCAACCTACTCAAGGAGCTAAGATTGCCGATGAGCAACCCAAAACTGATCTCAGTACAACTAGTCTCTAGTCCTAATATTGACGAAAACCTTAAAGCAGTTGAAAAGCAATTAACTGAAATTCGTCGGCAATTTCCTAGCGATGAATTATTGGTTGTATTACCTGAATGCTGTTTGATGTTTGCCACTAAAGATCACGAAGTGCGTGAGTTTTCTGAGCATTCTAAACAGGGGCCAATGCAAGATGCATTAAGTGAACTAAGCCAGCGATTTAAACTTTATTTAGTCGCAGGTACTATCGCAGTAAAAGCGGACGATGGTCGTCATTTTGCAGCGAGCATATTGTTTAATCCTCAAGGCGAACAACTGGGTCAATACAATAAAGTTCACCTATTTGATGTCGATGTCGCTGATGGTTATGGTAGCTATCGCGAATCTGAAAACACCCATCCTGGCCAACACATCAGCGTAATAAAAACACCAATCGGTAACATTGGAATGGCGGTGTGTTATGATTTGCGCTTTGGCGCGTTATTCCAGACGATGCGTGAAATGGGCGCCGATATTTTCGTATTGCCTAGTGCGTTTACTAAGGTGACAGGTCAAGCTCATTGGGAGCTATTATCCCGTGCGCGAGCCGTTGAAAATCAATGTTATATGATTGCGTCTAATCAAGGTGGCGAACATAAAAATGGTCGTGTCACTTGGGGGCAATCAATGGTTGTTGATCCTTGGGGTGTTGTTGAGTCTGAAATTGCTAGCGGCGAAGGTTTTGCCGTTGGCGAATTTGATCGTGACAAACTGCAAGCGCTTCGAGTAAAAATGCCGATGGTAAGCCAACAGCGTTTTCAATCTACTTTATTAAAAAATTAATCTGGCGTATTGCCAATACAATGAGAAATCTATGAGCTTTAAAACAGTCAGCGAGTCGTTATTAACCCCAGCTGGGTTAACAGTTGATAACCTACATCATCACCTTAATAATCTTGCAAAACATCGCGTAGATTTCGCTGATTTGTATTTTCAAGCATCGCATCATGAGTCTTGGGTGTTAGAAGACGGCATCATCAAAGAAGGTAGCTTCAACATCGAACGTGGTGTTGGTGTCCGTGCGATCAGCGGCGAAAAAACAGGTTTCGCCTACGCTGACGAAATTAATGATCAATCAATCAACCAAAGCGTTATTGCCGCACGTGGTATAGCACAGGCTGGTGAAAATCTCACTGTTAATGCATGGCAAAAAGCACCACAAATTGAAACTTATCAATCGCTCAACCCATTGACGTTAATGAGTGAAACCGAAAAGCTTGATATTTTACGTGCTTTAGATACTCATGCTCGCGCACAAGATCCTCGTGTGACGCAAGTGGTTGCCAGTATCTCAGGTGTTTATGAGGAAGTATTAGTTGCCGCCACTGACGGCACATTAGCCACTGATATTCGTCCGTTAGTGCGCTTGAACTGTAGCGTCATTGTGGATGATAACGGAAAACGTGAGCGTGGCTCAGCAGGTGGTGGTGGTCGCAGCGATTACCGTTATTTCCTACAAAAATACAATGGCGAAGTTATCTATGAGAGCTATGCCAAAGAAGCAGTACGCCAAGCATTAGTTAATTTAAGTGCTATCGACGCGCCAGCAGGCTTGATGCCTGTGGTTTTAGGTAATGGCTGGCCTGCGGTATTGCTGCATGAAGCCGTTGGTCATGGTTTAGAAGGTGACTTCAATCGTAAAGGCTCTTCAGCATTTAGCGGAAAAATCGGTGAAAAAGTCGCATCAGAGTTATGTACCATTATTGATGATGGCACCATTAGCGACCGCCGTGGCTCATTAAATATCGATGATGAAGGTACACCAGCAAAACGTAATGTCCTTATTGAAGATGGTATCTTGAAAGGCTATATGTTTGACAAACATAACGCGCATTTAATGGATACACAAAGTACAGGTAATGGGCGCCGTGAATCGTATGCATCACTACCTATGCCACGTATGACTAACACCTTTATGTTATCTGGCGAGAGCACTCCGCAAGACATCATTGCTAGTGTAGAAGAGGGTATTTACGCACCTAATTTTGGCGGTGGTCAGGTGGACATCACTTCTGGCAAGTTTGTATTCTCAGCCTCTGAAGCTTATCTCATTAAAAATGGCGAAATTTGTGAAGCGATCAAAGGGGCTACCTTGATTGGCAGTGGCTCTGAAGCAATGCAGCAAATTTCAATGGTAGGTAATGACATGTCATTAGATACCGGCGTAGGCGTTTGTGGCAAAGATGGCCAAAGCGTCCCGGTAGGTGTTGGTCAACCAACCCTTAAACTTGATGAATTAACGGTTGGCGGCACGCAGTAATTCATTTGAATATTGATAAAAGGCGAAGTGAAAACTTCGCCTTTTTTGTTTTCAGTTCACACTTTTTAGTATTGCTAGGTCATTAGTGACTTAGAACCATGATCTTAATCATAGCGCGCTCCGTTAATATCCATTTAAATGAGACTGTTTGTTATTGCCTAAATAACATGCGGTATAAAAGGATTTAAATTTGCTACTCCTATGGAATTGGAGTTAACAGCAAAGTCTTCAAGGAACCAAGTCCACTCTATTGCGCGCTGGAGCAGAGTGAACTATCCCATTATAAGGTTGTATTTAGCTACCTTGCTCTCTCCTTTGTGCCATTTACTACTATTGGAGAACCTCATGTCACAATTAAAAGTTGCCGCGCAAAAAGCGCTAGGCTTAATGGACTTAACTACCCTAAACGATAACGATACTAACGAAATAGTGGCAGCTTTATGTCAGCAATCTCGTAGCGCAGCGGGTGAAACGGCGGCAATCTGTATTTATCCGCAATTTATTCCTGCGGCTAAAGCAGCTTTTGCAGAATTTAGTATCGACAACGTTGCTATTGCCACAGTCACTAATTTTCCACACGGTAATGACGATGTCGCCATCGCCGTTAGCGAAACTAAACAAGCCGTTGAACTAGGCGCCGACGAAGTCGATGTTGTATTCCCATATCGCGCGCTCATGGCTGGTAATACAGAAGTTGGCTTTGAATTAGTCAAAGCCTGTAAGCAAGCCTGTGGCGATGTGATGTTAAAAGTCATTATCGAGTCAGGCGAGCTTAAAACGTCAGAGCTAATCAAACAAGCGAGTGAGATTTCAATCGACGCTGGCGCTGACTTTATTAAAACCAGTACCGGTAAAGTGCCGGTAAACGCGACGCTAGAATCTGCTGAAATCATGCTCAATGTGATTAAATCAAAGAATACTAATGTTGGCTTTAAAGCCGCTGGTGGCGTTAGAACTGCAAGCGATGCTAAAGAATATCTAGACTTAACAGCGAATATTATGAGCACAGAATGGATTGACGCTCAGCATTTTAGATTCGGCGCATCTAGCTTATTGGCGGATTTACTCTCGACCTTAGAGGTTGAGCATCAAGTGGCGAAAGGCGATTACTAGAGGCTAATAATTATGTTTTTAGCTCAAGAAATTATTCGTAAAAAACGTAATGCTGAAGTACTTTCGACCGCAGAAATCCAATTCTTCGTCAACGGTATCACCAACAATACTGTTTCAGAAGGTCAGATCGCAGCGCTAGGTATGGCCTGTCTCTTATACACATCTCCGAGCCCACGAGACTAGGCAT
>CAJXRU010000173.1 GCA_913060565.1 uncultured Gammaproteobacteria bacterium
GTGGGCTCGGAGATGTGTATAAGAGACAGATCCTCGAAAGATCAACAGGCCCTAGTATTGTAATAAGATAATTTAAATAACAAATTGATAAGGAACAATATGCTCAACAAACCCAATGGCACCGGATTTGGCCGTGTAATCAAAGCATTCAAATGCTCTATGCTAGGCTTTAGCGCTGCAATTAAACACGAATCAGCGTTTCGACAAGAGTTACTACTTGCAGCTATTTTATTACCCGTCAGCTTTGTTGTAGCGACGACAGGTGTTCAACTAGCTTTATTGATTGGCGTATTAATCATTTTATTACTCGCTGAAATCATTAATTCTGCTATTGAGGCCGTCGTCGATCGCATAGGCACCGAACACCACGAACTATCAGGCCGTGCTAAGGACTTAGGCTCTTCGGCCGTTTTTCTTGCACTAGCGCTCTGCATTATTGTTTGGGCAGGCGTTATCTATGACGTATATTTTGCCAACCAAACAGCCACCAGCTTTCTTACTAGCTAAAGTAACGCGAAAACGACCGCGCTCACCATCAACAATGCGAAAACGATTCGAATAAATCGCGCCTGTTGTGGGTGAGCAAAAATAGGCTTGAGTAATGCGCCGAAGCCTAGCCAGATGACATCAACAATCATTGCGACTAACCAACAAACCAAGCCCGTTGCTACATAAGCAGTAATCTCAGATGTGATTGGCAATAAAAACTGTGAAAAAATCGCTAAAAAAGCAGCATAAGCCTTGGGGTTGAGGAGATTTAATATAAAACCGTCGTTAAAAGTTGGTGGATTTTGCGGTGCCGCATTTTCGACGATAGGCGCACTAGCTATCTTGAAGGCAATATACACAATATAGGCTCCGCCAATCAGCTGACAGGCGAACTTTACGGTAGGAAATGCAATAAACAGTGCTGATAAACCAACAACAGCCCCGACAATAGCACAGGCTAATCCCGCCAAAATACCAATCAGAAAAGACAGTCCTTTGCGCACACCATAAGTAGCACCAATTGCGGCTAGCGCTAATGGCGCAGGACCAGGAGAGCCAAGCAGTAAAGCAGTGGCAGTTATCAAAGACAGCAATGCTTCAATCATTTGATGACTCGACTAAAAATAAAGAACAGAGTGTAAATTTATATGCGTTAACTCGCTAATTTCTATAGCGAATAGCGACTATTCTTCTAGCACGCTAACGCAAATAATTAGCGTAATTCTCCATTACAAATTCTTTAAAAGCACGCAAACGCATCGGTTGATGTTTATCCTGCGCGTAAACCAAATAAAAAGGCGTTGATTCTACTTGCCACTCATCAAACAACGGGACTAACAAACCATGTTCAATTTCGTCGTGACAATAGAGCTCTGGCACTCGAATGATGCCATTACCAGCTAACGCTGAAGACACCATAATACGGCCGTTTTTACATGTAAGGTTACCGTGAATAGCAATATCTAACTTCGCTTTAGTATCACTATTAACAAACGCCCAATTACGTAAGCTCCCCGTGATACAACGATGGTGTGAAAGCGCTTTAGGATCGCTAGGCTTGCCATATTTTGCAATATAATTCGGGCTAGCATACACACCCACATTAATATCATTTAGACGTCTTGCGATCAGTGATGAATCAACCAACTCGCCCATCCGGAATACAAAATCAAACTCACCAGAAATAAGATCGACACGGCGGCTTGAAAAATCAAGTTCAACGCTAATGTTAGGATGCTGGGCCATAAAATCACTCACTAACTTCGCCACAATATCTTCACCAATGTGCCCACCAACACAATTAATTTTAATGTTGCCAGCCAACACATCTGAACTTTCTTGAACACGTTCAATGGCATGAGCAATACCGTCGAGTGACATTTTACAACGTTCAAAAAACGCTTCACCTTGCGGTGTTAAGTGTTGAGTGCGGGTTGTTCTCACTAATAGGCTTACGCCCAAGTCAGACTCAAGTTGTGAGAGTTGCTTAGACACATTCGCACGAGAGCAAGCAAGCTTTTCAGCGGCATTGGTAAAACTTCCCGCTTCAGCGAGCACTACAAAGGTTTTAATATCAGACAAACTGACTTGTTTCATCTTTGGCATTAACGATTCTCTAGATGATTAAACGACGTAACACTCATTAGTAGCTTTCTATTAACAGTGCTGAAGATTGCTTCCATTATGTTAACAAAAGATACTTTTATCAGCTAATCACAATAAAATCCTAGCTCAGTCATGCTATTGATCACGCCCAATAAATCCCTTAGTCTATCACCACAATTTTTAATCGATTAAGACTATGTTTTTAAATAAAAATGGCTTATTAATATCACTTAGCCTTTTATTCACACTCTTAGTGTCAGGCTGTAGCACAACACAACAAGTCCCTCCTGAGTCATTATCATTATCTCAAGCTCGCTATGGGCATGCTACCGTCAGCGATGGCGAAAATCTTTATGTCATCGCAGGTAGTCACGGTAGTAAATTTTTAAGTGACCTAGAAATCATTAATCCCGAAACAGGCGCGAAGAAAGTTCTTAAAGATATACTAATTCCTCGTCGTTATTTTTCGGCAGTTTGGGATGGTAAGCATTCCATTTATATTATTGGTGGTATGAGTGCTGAGGACGAAATAATAAGATATGAACGTAAAGTTGAGGTGTTTAATACCAAGACTCACCAAATTACCTTTGCTGAATCACTTCCTTATCCAACACGCACTAACACAGCGGTTCACCTCAACGACAAAATTTTTGTATTCGGTGGTAGCTACCCATCAAAACGAAGAAAATCAACTGAATCAACCGCAATTGTATCCGTGCTCAACATTACTAAGAATAGATGGAAGAGAATGAAGAAAATGCCCACCGCTAAATCAACGAAAGCAGTAGTTAAAGATGGCTTCGTTTATACTGTTGGTGGATTCGATTCTAAGTTAGCAACAGATACATTTGACCGTTTTGACCCTGTGTTAAAGAAATGGCAATCAATGCCACGGCTTCCAGCTAAAATTAGTGCGCATTCAGTGACTATGCTAAAAAATAAGCTATATGTTTTCGGTGATTACAAAGAAACAACAGCAACTTACTCTTATGATTTTGACTCAAAACTGTGGGAAAAAATTAACATCGGGTATAAAGCCAGCCGCCACAATGCCGCGACGACTATTGGTGACATCATGTATGTTACAGGTGGAAACACCGGTAGTAGTGGCCCATACCATGATTACATTCAAGTGTTTAAGCTAGATAAATAGGTAAACCTCAGAAGACGGGTTTAACTTTCCCCTTTGCTAAAAAATCGCCAGCTTAAACATGAATAAGCTGGCGCCACCTGACTCACGAGTATCAATCAATTACGATAAATCGCAGCAGTTGAATCACTTTAGAATTCGCGTATTCTAAATTGCACTATATAAACTCATTGGAAAACGTCATGTTGAAGACAATCGCACAAATCCTATCGATTCTTTTTCTGCTAATTAGCTTATCAGGCTGTATTGCTGCGAGCATTGTCTCTGGCGCAGTAGATATCACAACAACAGCCGTTGGCGGCGCCATTGACGTTGTTGACGCCGTCACGCCAGATATTCTTGACGACGATGATGAAGAGGACGAAAAAGAAGAAAGTGACGAAGAGAAGCAATAAACGGTCAACATTTATTGCTTAGCTGACTATTTAGCATGCTGAGCAGACAGCGCTAATTTTTGAGTGTGAGTCAATAAGCTAGCATCTCCGACTTTGCCATGGCCCGGCACAACGAGCTTGATATCAGAATAGCGATTAATAACTTTCTGAATCGAGTTTGACCACTCGCCAATGACTGCATCTTCTGTATTGCCTAAACTTTTCGCCCGCAAACTTCTCACAAAACAGCCACCGAACAAGATCTTTTCTTGCGGCATCCACACAACGATATTATCTTGCGAATGACCACCACCGGGGTAGAAGACATCCACTACTCCATCAACCAACTCAAATGCATTCGTTGTTATCTCATTGCTGGCAGTCTCTTTATTCTTTGATGTTAACAATTGATTGGTGAGTGATGTCGCGTAGGTTTTAATATGTAAATCATTGAGCAACGGTAAATCGTTACTGGCATCTTCATGAAAGTGAGTAACCACCGCACTTTTAATCGTTAGACCTTTTCCTTCAATCCATTTAATCAATGCTTTAGTTGCCTGCGTCGTCCACGGCGTATCAATCAAATGTGCGTCAGTGCCATCAATAACCACTAAACCAGTCGCCTCTACTAGTCCCCACGGTTCAACTCGTTTAGATGAGACATGTTGATAAACGTTGCCGCTTAGCTGTTTAATCTTAAGATTTTTCTCGTTTTGGTCATTACTGCTTTGACCATTGGCAAAAACAAGATTAGGGATAAGAAGTATAAAGAGAAGTGTTGATTGGATAGTCAGTTTCATTGATGAACAGCCTGTAACATTCAGTTAATTTTTAGGAGTTTTACTGCACTTGTAAGCGTTTAATATGTATAAAGATTTACAGGCTTTATTGCCGAGACATAAAAAAACACTGAATTGCAGCCACGAAAGTGTATAGCATTTTTCTGAATTTTAGCTAAATGTATATATAGAACAGTCATAAAAAGATGACTGTTCTTTTTTAGTTTTAGGTGTCTTTTTCGTAGCTAGATATTATTGTTGCACTACCTACAGATTCTAAAAAATACGTTTCTTTGACTACTAAATATTTTGAATCAAAGAAAAAACCTTCCATTTTATTTTTACTAGAAAAATTGATTGTGAATACTCTATTAATATCCGTATTACCTTCTGAAATTAGAACATCAGAGACTTTAAAATCATAACCAAAGCGTCCTTCATATTCAGAAAGGATCGGCTTCATAGCAGCTCGATAATCATCATATTTAAGATCATCCATTACATTTAGACCAACTAGTATTTCATACGACATTTAAACTCCTTGAATAAAATTGTGCAATAGAGACCTAACACCCCATTAAGGAGCTAATAATGATTGGCTAAACTGTGTAACGAAGTGGAACTGAACCAAGCATTAGCAATCCCGCCTTAAATGGTTTGTTATAAATACTAACCACGTAACTGTGATGTTATAGAGTCTTGAATTGATTTGTCATATTCATTATCACTAACCAAATCAAGGCAAAGTTCCTTTGTGCAATAGGAAACAAATTTAATCGGTTTTTTATCCGAGTTTTTTGCGGTTAATTCATAAAGTGTATAAGACTTAAACTGACTTTCATTTACCACAACATCAGTTGAACTTTCCTTAAAATCAGCCACTAAATCTATATTATTTAGTCGAAAATTATAAAAGTACATACGTTGAACAGAGTCTTTACAGGCGTATAAAATTGAAAAATCTTGGGCAACTAAATCTGCCATTGCTTTACAGCTTGAATTTAAAACCAAGGAATCCGGAAGTATTTTCACAACTACTCCGCTTTCTTCTTTGGCTGATAGATTAAAAGCTATGAACAGTAACACTACGGTGAAAATTTTCATTGAACCTTCCTTGTATTTATAACGCCCCACTCAGGGGCAAATAATAGTTGGTTAAAATACGCGACGAAGGAGCAAAAACCAACTGTTATTTGTCCTGCTGAATTGACTTGATACTCATTGAGCCCTCTCCCTAAATTTAGCGGAAACTGCTAAATTTAATGGCGACAACCGTAAACAGGAGAAAGCCCAATGAACTTTTACAATAGCACACATCCTTACTACTGCGGCATCGATTTACACGCCAGAATACTTTATGTCTGCATCATTGACAATAATGGCCAAACCATTGTTCATAAAGAAATATCTGCCGATGCAAATAAACTACATAACTTACTAAAACCCTATATTGGCAATATTGTTGTTGGCGTTGAATGCATGCACTGCTGGTACTGGGTATCTGATTTCTGTGATGATATCGGCGTTGAATTTATTCTCGGGCACGCACTTTACATGAAAGCAATACATGGCGGTAAAGCGAAAAACGATAAAATAGATTCCTACAAAATCGCCAAACTGATACGCGGTGGTAACTTTCCATTAGCATACACCTACCCAAAAGAGATGAGAGCAACAAGAGATTTACTGCGCAGACGCATGAAGATTGTCAGGCACGGCTCTGATTTAAAGGCTCATGTGGTTAACACGACCAGCCAATATAACCTTCCGCCTAATCGGGTTAACTTAAAAAACATCTGTGCAAGAGAGCAATTAAAGTCAACATTTCTTAATCCCGTAGTACAACGCTCCATAGACCTTGATATGGACATTCTTGATCACTACGCCAGGCAACTGAGTAAACTCGAGTGGTATATCGAACAACAAGCTAAACAACATAATCCTGTTCATTATCAACTGTTAAAAACAATCTCTGGCATTGGACGTATTCTAGCGCTAACCATCATTTATGAAATCGGTGATATCACACGCTTTAGCTCTGTACAGAAATTTGCATCCTATGCGCGATTAGTCAAATGCAAAGCAGAATCAGCGGGAAAAACTT
>CAJXRU010000174.1 GCA_913060565.1 uncultured Gammaproteobacteria bacterium
CGAGATCATGCCTAGTCTCGTGGGCTCGGAGATGTGTATAAGAGACAGCTAAAAGACCATATAAATCTCAACGCTTTCGAATAAATACTTCGTGGAGTAACTATCCGTTTGTTATAACTTGATTAATCAAGTACTACATTAGACACAAAGCTGTCTAACAATGGCGCTAGTTTAAGTGAACCACTTGATTAAAGCAACGCTTGTTTAATCAAGTGGTTACTAATCAACCTACACCTTTTAAGTGTGTTAGGCGTTACCCTTCACTTTCACTTTAAGCTCGGCTGCAAAATCTAGCATACGGCGTAACGGGATTAACGCACCTTCGCGTAATGAATCATCAACAAAGATTTCATGTTCAACCGGGTTTTCAGTCACTAATGCATTTTCAATCGCTTCAAGACCATTCATTGCCATCCACGGGCAATTTGCACAAGAGCGACACGTTGCACCCTCACCTGCGGTCGGCGCAGCAATAAATGTTTTGGTTGGCATAAGCTGTTGCATTTTATAAAAGATACCGCGGTCCGTTGCCACAATAAATGTTTCTTTATCAGAAGCTTGCGCTGCTTGAATCAATTGGCTCGTTGAACCAACCGAATCCGCCAATTCTACTATTTCTTGAGGCGACTCTGGATGAACTAAAACTTGTGCATCAGGATATACCGCTTTCATATCTATCAGCGCTTTGGTCTTAAATTCGTCATGAACAATACAGTCGCCCTGCCATAACAGCATGTCCGCACCAGTCTCACGCTGAATGTAGCCACCTAAATGACGATCCGGCCCCCAAATAATCTTCTTGCCCTGTTCGTCTAAATGCTCAACGATTTCTAACGCGATGCTAGAGGTCACGATCCAGTCAGCACGTTTCTTAACGGCAGCGGATGTATTTGCATAAACAACCACGATGCGGTCAGGGTGTTCATCGCAAAAGGCGCTAAACTCATCAATGGGGCAACCAACATCAAGTGAACATGTCGCTTCAAGTGTAGGCATCAAGACGGTTTTTTCAGGACTAAGAATTTTTGAGGTTTCCCCCATAAACTTAACGCCTGCAACGATTAGCTTCTTGGCTGGGTGTTCTGCACCAAAACGCGCCATTTCCAAAGAATCAGAAACACAACCGCCCGTTTCCTCTGCTAATGCTTGAATTTCAGGATCAGTGTAGTAATGCGCAACGAGTACGGCATTTTGTTCTGCCAACATTCGCTTAATGTTTTCTTTTAGTTCTGTCGTCCGTTTTGGAGACAGGGCTAAAGGTTTTGCAGGAAATGGATAATCCAATGCCGTTTTTACGGGTACATCTAACATGTAAGTGCCTAGTGATCTTTTGCTAACTCCGGCGGATTATAAAACAATCTCAGTAAAAAGCTATTAGTTGAATAGCAAACTAGGCGCAAAACCACTACTAGCGGCTAAAGTTTACCCATGTTAGACTTTTGGCTAAGGGAGATTTGATTGATATTAGATAATGCATCGTTGTACACTCAAGTGAAATAATAATAAGGAATATCCTATGTCTGAGCGTTTTAATATAGTCATTGCTGACGACCATCCACTTTTCAGAAGTGCATTACGCCAGGCGTTAGGTAACGCCTATCCAGATACTACATGGCTAGAAGCAGAGTCTGCTGACACCTTACAACAAACATTAGATAACAACAGCCAACTGGATTTGATCATTTTAGATCTTCAAATGCCCGGCTCTCACGGTTATTCAACATTAATACATCTGCGTAGCCATTACCCTGCTATTCCAGTCGTTGTTATTTCAGCCCATGAAGACACTAAAACAATCGCTAAGGCAATGCACTACGGCAGTTGTGGCTTTATCCCTAAATCTACCTCGATGGACGATTTAGCCAGTGCACTTGATTTAATACTGCAAGGAGAGACTTGGCTACCAGCGGGATTGGATTTGTCAAAAGAGAATATCTCCGAAGAAGGCGATTTTGCTAACCGATTAGCAGAATTAACCCCTCAACAATACAAAGTGTTGCAGATGTTTGGTGAAGGATTACTCAATAAGCAGATCGCTTATGATTTAGAAGTCTCTGAAGCAACGATAAAAGCCCACGCTACAGCAATCTTTCGCAAGCTTAATGTACGAAATCGTACTCAAGCCGTTATCGCATTAAGTCAATTAGAAGTAAACAATCCAGTGCTCTAGCGAATCAAAGAACCAACCAATAAAAAGGCGACACAAGGTCGCCTTTTTTGATCTTAATGACTAAGCGTTCCTCTACGTCTCATTGCAACCATAGACAACAGTATTAGTGCCATAACAAAAGATACACTACCACTGCCTCCTCCACTACTAGGACGAGATTTCTTATACATTGGCTGCTGTTTATCGGCCCGATGACTCAGCGGTTCCGCATTTGCTTTACGTGTCGTAGCAGCTTTTCTTTCGATCGCACGACGTTGCTTGTTAACTTTTTCAATCCCATGTTGTTTAAATACGTCATCTTCCACCACTAACAATGACGTTTGCTTTGTAACAATTGAATACGCCATTGAGATATCGGTAATGGCTTGTTCGCTGTCACTATCACTACCTAGATAATCAGATAACGCTTCCAATGACTTTATTTTACTGTACGCCCAAAGACGGGCCAATTCAGGGTAATCATCATTGTGCTTTGGAAAACTTACCGTTGTGTTATAGCTTACTTTCTCGTCACCGACTAATCCTGACAATTTAAGTTTGGCTTTGCCTTCACCGTAATAATGTCCAAGCAAACTAATTTGCTGCCCACGATAAATTGACGGCATATCAATGGTCGTTAAATCAGAAACCTTTACACCACTAATATCAATCTCGATATCACGCATTGATTGATAAGCCAATTTATCGGTCGCTAACTGTATTTGCCCCATGATGTCGTCACTATTTGAAATACTGGCATAAAAACCACGGGAGCGCGCAGTCATTCCCTCCAATAATGGTCGATTAGCACTGTTGCCCATCACAAAACTAAACAAACGCACATCGTATTTATCTAACAGGGTTAAGAAACGTTTCTTTTCTTTCACACCCACATTTGCGACACCGTCAGTCACCAGCATAATTGCACTAGTGCGATCAGCATCCAGTGACAATAATCCCTTTTTCAATCCGGCATATAAGTTCGTGCCACCATCGACACCTCCTTGTTCCAAAATATCAAGCGCATGTGTGATCGCTTCCTGCGTTGCTGGTTGATAACCATTGGACACATCTTGCGCGTGATCATTGAAAGTAATGATCTTAAAACGATCTCCTGTAGGTAAATTCGTTAAACCTTGCCTTACCCCTTCAATCAAGGTTGCAAACTTACCATCCATCGACCCTGATTTGTCAATAATAAAGACCCAATCTCGCTGACCGAATACAGGCGCTAAGTCATCACCGGGTGTAACGGTCAACATAAAGGTACCGTGCGTATTATTCGTCGCTTTATAACTAACCAAATCAACGCTACCGGGAAGATTCGGCATTTGACGCCAGTAAACGACGATATCTTTATCAAGTGTAAATGGCTGTAGGGTATTTTGAGCTGCATGTTCCAGTTCATCGGATGGTGCCTGTTCATCGAACGCTTGTTCGCTAATACTTAATCCACTTTGATTATTAAGAGACACTTCCCAGTCTCGATCGCCCGTATTTTGGATTTGAGCCACTTTTTGATTAGGTACACGCATCCCATCAATCGGATAACTAGAACGCAAATCCAAATTAAACGAAAAACGCTCATCGACTGTTTCATTGCGACTCCAAAATGAATTTTTGGCTTCGTCGACCCCGCCATCTTCAAGCGGATATACATAACGCCCTATTCCACCATCGACTTTTTGTTGTTGAAAATACACCAATTGAATCTTAACGCTGTCATTAGGCTGCACAGGATAAACTTTTATATCGAATGTTTTATGACCGTCTTGCTCTGCCACGGCGGCACTTTTACCTTGGTTTTTCTGTGATTGATAAATAGTTTCTGCCGTCACCTTTTTCACAACCTCACCTTCAACCGCCACCCCATTAATCCAATAAGTGAAACCACCTAGTGCAGCGTCTTCAGGGATTGGAAACGAATAGATTGCTTCTAATGTTTGGGCGTTGCTGTTCGCAAAAATTTGATCTATTTAGGTAATCGCTAGGCTGTCATGAATAGTGACAGTAACGTCATGAGATTTAATAGAAAGCGGTTTATGCTGACTATTAACGGGGGTTAGCAATCCTGCTGCCATCGCATTTGAAGTAACTAAAGTACTTGACGCCAATAGTATCGTTATTGGTAATGATAAAATTCTTAACGCTCGTTTTATACGTAACATACGCTTGTCCTTTGAAGTAAATTCAGGACAAGTTATAGAGTAAATACTTTAATTAAGTAAGCTTCTCACTCAAGGTTGCAATATGGGTGATGCAACGTCTCATATAATGCAACCTCTAATGAACTGGGTTATCAGTTTCGTGTTTTTTCAGCAAATAAACTAGCCGTCCACTGTCGCATGGCAACGACTAACGTGGTGCCGTGCTTATTATCCATCGAGACTTTTTGCTCATTCTTCTTAAGGGTTGCAAACTTATTTATCAGCTGCTGCATTTCTTGTTGAAATTCATTGTTACTAGCATCGGATAATAATCCATTAATAACCAATAGCTTTTCTGTACTTTCCTTAAACTGCGATTTAAAAAACTCTTCTTTAATATGGCCTTGAAAATATTGTTGAATAGGTCCATTTGCTAACCAACTAAAACTCGGACTAATCAATAGTTTTATGCGATTTTGCGGCTGCAGATCAATAATTTTAAGGCGGTCTAAATGAGCAAGATGTTGAATAAGCTCTGTTTCGCTCACTCGATACTGAGCAACTATTTCATTAAAATCGTAACCGTCAATCACGCAAACAGACACGAGGAGAAGACTTTCATTGGCCACCATCTGTTGTTCTTGTTCGAACGTTAAGTGTGTGATCTGCGTTTGTTCAAGCTGAGCAATCATCACCAAATCAGTCAGTGTTATTGATAACAACTGACAAATCATTTCAAGGCGTCGAACACTAATGTTACCTTCACTAAATAAACGTTTTACAGATGCTTCACTTAACGCAATATATTGCGCAACATCCGCGTAGGTTAATCCACGAACTTTCAACTGTTTTTTAAGCGTTTGTAATAGCGCTAATTCTTCACTCATTTATAAAATCCTACACTGTATCCAAGTTAGACTAAGCCCGAAATCATTGCCCGTAAAGCAGCGGGACGCACCATCTTAGCCATGTATTTATAATTCTTAGCTTCTACTTCTTCGACTAGCTCATTACGCGTATCTGCTGTAATTAAGACTCCCGGGATGCCCTCGCCATATTTTTCCCGTAAAGCCTCCATCGCATCTAGCCCCGTTTTATCATGATCGAGATGATAATCGGCCAACATCACATCAGGGAGTTCATTATCATCTATCGACGTAATTGCATCTTCTAAGCTTTTTGCGGACATGACCACACATTGCCAACGCTTTAACAATAGCTCTAATCCAACTAAGATTTTTTCTTCATTGTCGATACACAATACTTTGACGCCTGCCAATTGATTAGAACCGAAATTAGCCGTTGGTAATGCAGCCCTTGGCGAATAGTTCCTGACAATAGGTACTGAAACACTAAACATCGACCCTTTATCTACCACAGAACGCAGTGTTATGTGGTGACCGAGTACCTTGGCAATCCGATCCGCAATTGCAAGACCAAGCCCTAAACCATTGCGATCATAGACTGAGCTATTCTCAAGGCGCTGAAATTCAGAAAAGATATCATCAACTTTATCGTCAGGAATGCCTTTACCTTGATCCCATACTTCAATGGTCAACACGTCTTCATGCCTGCGACACCCAAGAAGCACTTTGCCACCTACACCATATCTAAACGCGTTAGTAAGAAAGTTTTGCACGATACGGCGTAGCAAATTAATATCGCTATTTATCGCAACCTTACAAGCAACGGAATGATACTCAACTGAAGAATCAACCGCCATTGCGCCAAATTCAGCATTAAAGTTATTAAGAAGCACCGAGACAGGAAAATCCGCTTTATTTACTTCAATTGCGTCAGATTCCAGCTTAGAAATATCTAGTAAATCGGCCAGTAATTGCCCTGATGACTTAAGTGAATCCGCAATATGCCGGACCGTGTTTTTAACCTCCGGATCTGAATGGTCATGTTGTAACAACGACGCTGTAAATAATCGAGCTGCGTTTAAGGGCTGCATTAAATCATGGCCAATCGCTGCCATAAATCGGGTTTTACTCAAATTAACTTGCTCAACCTTAGAATTTGCTGTCTCTTATACACATCTGACGCTGCCGACGAAGAGGATAG
>CAJXRU010000175.1 GCA_913060565.1 uncultured Gammaproteobacteria bacterium
CAGTTTCAGCAAGCCGCTCAGCTAAAATTGGCGGAATTTCAATTTCTCTCGGCGCATCATCAAACACCAAGGTTATTTCAACATCATTTTCAACATTAACATTGGAAGCTTCTAAATGACTTTTTCTAAAGGGCACGAAAACTTTGCCTTTCATTGACGATATCGTGCTGCGATATTCATAACCATTGAGCTTCACCACTACTGGTGCCCTAATTTTTCCAAACACTTCTTTGGGATCAAACGGCACTGGAATTGCGGTTAAATTGCCCTCTTTAATAATTCGACAGGTATAGGTTTGTTGCTTACTCATTACTACCAAACTCCTAACAGTTATCACTGCAACTGATGAACATAGAAAATTAAATTCGTCCCTTGAACTGCAGTATAATAAGCCATTTGGCTGGCTAAACAAATTCAAGTCCACTAACGTTTAGACATTCACCAAAAATAATGCATGCCAAAACAATCAGGTTCTCTCTCAATACTTTCATTATCCACTACCTCAATATTCCACATGAGATCTTCATCGCCTAAATGTAACGTAACCCAAATGGCCTCGTGATATAGTTAATTTGTTTGGGAAAAACGCCGAGAGAAATAAAAAAGAATGACACCTTATAGACGTTTTCATGTAGCACTTGCACTGCTATTAATCGCGAGTTTTCATAGTTCAGCTCAGCCACTGAGAAAGAACGACGTATTGTGCATTCCTGACTCCCCTCCCTATTCAGGAAAGTCATTGCGATACAATGGACCATTGACCGAACTTATTGTTAATTCGCTGAAAAAATCTAACATTGAGCTCACGCTTATTTCACCGCCATGGGCAAGAATAATGCACGAAGCCAAAGAGGCTAAATGTATAATCGCAGGCCTGTGGCCAACAACGCAGAGAAAGGAGCATTTTTACTTTTCAGAAAAACCGGTCATTAAACAAACGTTAGGTCTTTACATAAGGAAGGACAGGCAGCTCGCAGATATTAGCAATGGAACACTAGCAATACAGCGCTCAACGTACGTCAGTAAAAATATACCGATAACAGATTGGAATATCTATGACGTAAGCTCGATAAACCAAGGCGTTCAGATGTTGGCTTTATCAAGAGTTGACGCGTTATATGCCGAAGTGGGCAGAATGGATTATTTACTATCAAAAAATGAAGACTTCGCCAAGAAAATTAAACTCTCACAACCCATTATTGAACACGTTTATGGGTATCTAGCAGTCTCTAAAAAACACAAAAACGCAAAGAGTATTATAAATGCAATCGATAGTAATATAGAAAAGGCTTTATTAGAAATGAAAAGCCCGGAAGTAAAATATTTAAATTTGAAAAATAAGTCCATTGAAATCAACGACACGAATTAAATAAAGCATTTCATTGACGACATTAACAACCCCCTCTCTGAGATTAGTTATAAACGTAGTCATGCCATTCCTGATGAAGAAACTTGCAATCACAGCCTTCAAGCGCTTCCTCAATAGATATTGGATGCTCACTGTTAAGAATCGCTTTTAAGTAACGTTGACGTGATTCGATTGCTTGTAATACAGCGTGTTCGCCTGAAATGGCGTTGCCATGAGATAACAATAAAGTGCATGCTGCGTAATCCTTTAGCAGCTCTAATGATTCGATATGATCATTTACATTACTGCGATGCACTGAAGGTAAAAGAGCAACGCCGTCATTTGAAGCCATAACATCGTCTGCGACATGAACAAATTGATTATTTATGATAGTAAAAAGGCCACAGATCACATGCCCTTTTATCGGTTTGAATTTCAATTGAAACTCCCCAAAAATGACCGTTGATTCCGCGGTCAAAATGTTTACATCACTAAAATAATGATGCTTTTCAAGCGGTGTATATCGATCTAATGATTCTTGATATAACGCATTGCCATAAATCTTGGGGGAATCTAGCACAGGTAATCCCGATATGTGATCGGGATGAAAATGAGAAAAGACAACCTCTTTAATTTCAACGCCCTCTTTTTTTAAATCTTCAACCACAGTTGTTGCATGCTGTTCAAATGCCGTATCAATTAGCAGTGCTTTGCGCCCATCAAGCATTACATAGATATTAAATCCAAAATGTTGATTATCAAAAGGTTGAAACTGATATTGATATAAGTTTTCTGCGAGTTTTATTTTCTTCAATAGTTAACTCCTATGTAGTATACGTTATTGTTGTTTTCCATAAATCCAGTCTAATCCTTGAATTAAAATCGTTGGAAAAGCTGTTGCGTGGCTGGCATCTTCTACTGTTTTAAACTTCAATTCAACCTTGTCACCCGATTGGCGAGCTATCTTATTTGACAAACTTTTTGCACCAGCCACCATGTCTTCACGTTCGCCAAACTCTGGCTTTTCTAAACTACCAACAGCTAAGTATACCCGTGTCTTATTCGCAGCTTTCTTAACATCGAATGACAACAGGTCATTATTATTGAACCAGACGGAAGGACTTCCAAAAATATAATCGCTAAACATGTCAGGGTAATTAAATAAAATGAACGCGCCAAATAAGCCACCAAGAGAATTACCAACAAAGGTACGTTTCGATGAACTTACGCGATAATTTTTTTCAATGTATGAAAACACTTGCTCTCGGATAAACGTTGCATGAATCGCGGCATTACCTGTTTTCAATTTCCACGTTTTAGCTTCGCTTATTGTATAGTCTCGAATGCGGCTAGCTGCGCCGCGAGATCCTTTTGAGTAAGCAATTCCAACAATAATTGCCTCTTCCATTTTGCCGCTATTCATTGGAAAACGTGTAGTGCCTGATGCAACTTGAAATGTATACGGCGCATCGGTGAGATAAATCACGGGATAGTGTTTACCTTTGTTAGACTTATAAGAGCGAGGGGTCTTAATAAATAGAGGATAAACTTGTCCAGTCGTTTTCTCAGTTAACTCAACCACCTCACTGCGAGGTATTTTAAACGCGCCACCAGCTGACGCGAAGCTAAATAACAAGCAAGTTAACAGTGTAAAAAATTTCAAAAGTTCGTTCCTTTGTGGGTGAATATGAGCAATTTAAATTAACCCTTTAATGAGATTTCGTAGGCATCGAAGATTCATGCAACCAAACCATACGGTCGAGAAACCACATTTTAGCCATGTAGACGTAAACAGCGCCATGAATGGTAAGGCTTAAATCTAAACTCCAAAGGCCATAGATCAATACTAGCGCGCCACATGATTGAAGCACATTTAAAATGACAATAACCTTAGAATGCTCTACTGAAATAGGATTTTCTTTACGATTCATGAACATTCGTTCACCTAATACCGCTCTAGCAGCCCAACTGTTAAAGTCTTTAGGTTTAGAAAATAACGTTGGATTAATCAAAATCCAAACAATAAGAATCACAATCGGTATGAGGCAATACCACCCGATCCAAACACGAGACCATATACTTAAAGCAATAAATGGCAATGTCGCAAATCTAGACCACACAGACCAAGGGTTTGCATGTTTAAGCCAACTATCATCATCTGGCAAAAATAATTTCGATAACGCTTTATCTAATTCCATAATCGTTTAAAACCTAATTTTAAATAATTAATCCAATCGAAAACAACAGCAAACTTGACATAAAAAACGTCATAAAACAATGCATAGAAAATTAATTTAGCAACAAATACAATATCTTACAAACTTTTACAGAATCTCACATTATAGCATTACAAACTCATACAGCCCTTGTTACTCATCGCACTCAAAAATGTCCAACTTAGTCAAAATTCGCATTTGTGTTGTAGATAAGTGCGATTCATTAACGCAATAAACTAGCAAACCCAAACGTTACGTTATAACATTACCACCATTAGAATAATGAGATAATAGCATCGTGAATAGTCCCAAATTACCTGTTACCGTCCTATCCGGATTTTTAGGTGCAGGAAAAACAACCGTATTGAGCCATATTCTGAATAATCGCGAAGGTAAAAAAGTCGCCGTTATTGTTAATGATATGAGTGAAATTAACATTGATTCTGCCACTATCAAAAATGAAGTATCCCTCAATCGTAGCGATGAAAAGCTAGTTGAAATGAGCAATGGTTGTATTTGCTGCACCCTGCGTGAAGATCTTCTGCTAGAAGTCGAAAAACTCGCAAAAGAGGGGCGATTTGATTATTTAGTCATTGAGTCAACAGGAATTTCAGAACCTCTCCCCGTCGCTGAAACCTTCACTTTTGCCGACGAAGACGGCGTATCGTTATCAGACATCGCCACATTAGACACCATGGTAACGGTGGTTGATGCTGTTAACTTTTTAAAAGATTACGACCAAGCCAAATACTTACAAGAGACGGGGGAATCTCTTGGCGAGGAAGATGAGCGCAGCGTGGCTGACTTACTTGTCGACCAAGTTGAATTTGCAGACGTTATTCTCATCAGTAAAACGGATTTAGTTCAAGCCAATGAATTAGAGCGTTTAAAGGCCATCATCAAAGTGCTCAATACCCATGCCAAAGTGATACCTATTACAAACGGCAACGTAGATATTAATGCCGTGTTAAATACCAAACTATTCGATTTTCAGCGTGCAGAGCAAGCGCCTGGTTGGTTGAAAGAAATGCGTGGTGAACACATTCCTGAAACCGAAGAATATGGCATTGCCAGTTTTAACTACATGGCGAGACGCCCTTTTAATCCAGAAAAGTTCTATCAATTTCTTCATAGCACAGAACAGTTTGGCAAACTTATTCGTTCCAAAGGCTACTTCTGGCTAGCCACACGCCCTCACTTTTGTGGTCAATGGAGCCAAGCTGGCGGAATTGCTCGTTACGGCTTTGCAGGTATGTTTTGGAAAGCGATTCCCAAGAAAGACTGGCCAACCGATGATGAATCTCTCAAAGAGATCGAAAAGCAATGGGTAGAGCCCTTTGGGGACATGCGCCAAGAACTAGTCTTTATTGGCCAAAACCTAGATAAACCAGCAATGATAAACGCATTAAATAGCTGTTTACTATCAGAAGACGAGCTATTACGGGGTAGAGATTATTGGGTAACCCTTAATGACCCATTTCCAACTTGGGAGAAAAGCGCATGAACGAATTAGCAGAACAACTTGAATTAACACCAGTTTATCATAGACAGCCGAGCGTAAAGACTGATCCCAGTGTATTTACCGATATCTACCAAGACGATATCAATATTACCGTCTGGCAGCGATCACTTCCTAATGAACTAACCAACGCTGTTAGTGATTTTTTGGCCACTAACTCAACAACCTCAGCTGTGTTGGCCGTTACACCGAAAAATACAGTGGAAATACTCAAGGCTGACTTTGATACAAAAAACATCACAACACCACTGAGTGAAGATATTGCGCAATTGGTTGATATGTTTTGTTGCCTATTCGACCAGCAACGTGCTGGTATCAGGCTAACTGTGTTAGATCGCGCAATGTGCCCGCGTTTTCATGTCGATCGTATTCCATGTCGACTTGTCACCACCTACCAAGGCATTGCGACTCAATGGCTCAATCATGAGGACATTGATCGCAACAAACTCGGTGCCAAAAGCCAAGGTAAACCCGATGAAGAGTCTGGCCTATTAAAAGATGACGCCAAAATCAATCAACTTACCGTCGGCGATGTCGCATTACTCAAAGGTGAAAATTGGGATGACAGTGAAGGATACGGTTTGGTACATCGTTCTCCCTCCGTGCCAACAGGTGAAAAAAGACTACTACTAACCATTGATTTTATTGATGATTAATACCAATTTCACCGTTGAAAACAACAAAGCCTGATATCAAAATTCAGGCTTTATTTTTTATCATGTCCTCAGTAATGAATAGACACATCTCACTAGAGGTAAGTTTTTTAATTTATTTAAAACCAAATCATAATGTGCCCCGTATAATACAAGACAACTAAATAGGAGATGACCGATATGTTCTCAATATTTAAAAGAGACCCAATCAAGAAACTAACCAAGGCCTATGAAGCCAAGCTAGAGCAAGCGATGCATGCACAGCGAAATGGCGATATAAGATCATATGGCTCGATAACCGCGGAAGCTGAAGCCATTAATGATCAAATAAAGGCACTCAAGAGCGTAAAAGACTTGCAATAGTAATAGCCTAAACGTCAAAAAAGTCCGAATGCTTCTATTCAGGCTTATCCTGTGGAAAAGTAGGCATAATAGTTATTTTCTCCATAAAATAAATTGACCCTGAGGGATCCCCACGAATTTAAAAGTCATAGTTCGCAACTTCGATCAAGGAGTGAATCTTC
>CAJXRU010000176.1 GCA_913060565.1 uncultured Gammaproteobacteria bacterium
CTACTCTATCCTCTTCGTCGGCAGCGTCAGATGTGTATAAGAGACAGATTTTATAGTTGGCAAGTGCTTTGCCTGACAAAAATAGTTTTTGGTATTCTTCAAATAATCGCGCGGCTGGAATTGAACGCATCAATCCAGACATTTCTTTAATAGGTTCACGTGTTTCTTCGCTAATCGTCATATTAAGCTTTGTAGCAAAACGAATAGCACGTAACATACGTACAGGATCTTCTTGATAACGAACGCGAGGATCGCCAATCATACGCAGTGTTGCAGTTTCTAAATCTTGCAAACCACCGCCGTAGGCGCGAATTGAGAAATCTGAAATATCGTAATACAACGCATTAACGGTAAAATCACGTCGCTCTGCATCTTCTTCAATGGTCCCGTAAACATTGTCACGAACCAACATGCCTTTATCATTTTGTTTAGCGAGTGCATCTTGTTCAGTATTTTCATGATGACCACGTAACGTCGCCACTTCAATTACTTCACGCCCAAATAAGATATGAGCCAAACGAAAACGACGACCAATCAAGCGACAGTTTTTGAACAATTCTTTAATTTGTTCAGGTGTTGCATTGGTTGCGATATCAAAATCTTTTGGATTATGGCCAAGCAATAAATCACGCACACCGCCACCCACCAAATATGCTTGGTAGCCGTGTTTATTTAAGCGATTAAGTACTTTAATCGCATTAACACTCATGTTTGAACGTGATACATCGTGATCATTACGATCAAGAATGTCGAGTGATAACCCTTTGCTTGTTGCTTCAGAACTCTCTGAATGCGACTCTGTCCCCATCACTTTGCGGCACAGCCCAATCACCTTAGAAAAAATATCTCACCTCTAAATTACATATTAAAATTTTGGTGCATCATACCTTACCCGCTGGCTAATGATAACCCCTGAATCGGCAATAATTTAACGATGCCGACACCAACTAAAATATCCTTGCAAAGATTCATTATCTTAGTGAGAAGTCCCATTGAGATTGCGACTTTAAGATCTCGATGAATTTGCTGATTTTCGGTAGGTTGAACATATCTCTATGCACTAAAACCCAAACCGGTACTGACCATTGTTGTGGCATCGGTATTTTATGTAAATTAGGAAATGAATCGACACTTTCAATCGCAGTAAACCCTATTCCACCACCTTGTTGAATTGCGTCATGAACGACTTGTTGACTCGAACTTTTTATAACAATATTTTGCTGAGGAATGTTTTCAAAAACCCATTCATTCCATGGTAAATGTTCAACTCGTTCCCGCAATACAACAAAACGGTGTTGCGTTAAGTTATCACTATTGGGCATTCCATACCTTTTAATATAACGTTCATCAGCACATAGAGTGACTTTAACATCTAACAACGGCATCACGACATTATCCAACGTAGTGGGTTTTGGGCCAGCTCGAATAGCCAAGTCAGCTTCACCGTACTCCAAATTAAAGTTTCGTAAATCACCGATTATATCAACCGACATCGCCGGATGCTGCACTTGATATTCATTGATAGCGGGCATCAATAAACGGGTCATTTCATTGACGCAAGTTAGGGTAATAGTGCCGCTGAGCGTTTGCTCGTTATTAATTAATCGTGCTTCGAGTTGGGAGAAATGATCATCGGTCACTTCACCTAGACGCATTAACTCTAGTCCCGCCTCTGTCGGAATATAGCCTCGGTCATTGCGTTGGAACAACTTTGTATTAAGACTCGACTCGAGTACATCAATATGCCTCATCACGGTAGAGCGATGTACGCCAATCTCCACAGCCGTTGCACTTAAAGTACCTAATTTCGCCAATTTATAAGCTGTTCTTAGCTCGGTCCATTTATCCACATTACTTCCAATTTTCTCTATTTAACAGTATCCATGATCCTATGTGCATTTTTGCACACCACTGTTCAATACTCGCTCATTTACCGCAAAAACACAACGATGTACGATTTGTGATAATTACACAGTCTTAAGGATTTATTATGAACACTAGCACCCAAGTGTTAATCATCGGCGGCGGTTTTGCTGGCGTGTCAGCGGCGCAAGAGTTAGAAAAGAAAGGAGTATCGACCATCTTAGTGGACAAGAAAAACTATTTTGAAGTGACCTTTGCAACCTTACGAAACATTGCTGCACCAGAGACAGTTAAAAATAGTGCGCGTAAGACCTATCGTAGCTTTCTTCAAGGTGCCTTTATTCAAGCAAGTGTTAGAAAGCTATCTGCAAATAGCGCGCTACTGGATAACGGTGATGAAATAACGTTTGAGAAGGTTATTATTGCGTCAGGAACACGTTATCCGACGTTATCAGCTGCAAAGCCCTCAGATTCGTTAAATATTGTGGATCGCAATCAAGAAATGGTTGATTACCATCAACAACTCAGAAGTTCTTCACAGGTGTTGATCATTGGCGGTGGGGTGGTCGGTGTCGAACTCGCCGGTGAAATTGCCTATGCAATGCCTGAAATAACAGTAACCTTAACTCACAACAAAGCGTCATTGCTTGATGGATATAAAGAAAAGGCGCAACAAAAAGCATTAAAGCAATTAGAGTCGCTAGGGGTTAACGTTATATTTAACAGTCGCTTTGAAGAAAAAGATGGCCATTACATCGACAATAAAACAGGACGTTCATTAAGTCCTGACATGGTGCTAACTGCCACAGGTGTTCTGCCAAATAATGAGTTTTTACTCGATTCTTTAGCACATACTCTTAATCCCCATGGCTTTATCAATGTCGATGAAAAGCTTGCTGTTATCGGCCAAGATAACTTTTTTGCACTTGGTGATATCGCTGATGTCGGCGAAGCAAAGTTAGGCTATCTTGCTCAACAGCAAGGAACCTACTTAGCAAAATCTATTATTAAACAACTTGCAAATAAATCTTCTAAAGCTTACAAACGAAATCCATTGATGGCGCTTATTCCCACAGGGCAAAAAACAGGGGTAGTACAACTGCCATTTATGGTGACAACATGGAAAGGATTAGTGAATATGAAACAAAAAGACCTATTCATTAAAAAAATGTATAGCGCTTTTGGTACTGAGCCTGACTTATCTTAATTGATTACTACTAAATAGAGTGCATCCTCAAAATAACGACTATTACTCGTTATTTTGAGGAACGTTTTGGGATCAGAAAGATAGGCGAATGATTCATACTGCCATAACGCTGCCAGCAACACCTAAGATACCTATGATAATAAAGCCAACTAACATGATTCTCCCTTCATGCTCGCGCCGTTGCATCTTATTTGGATAATGTCCCAAGGTTATTGCATGTAATGACACTCGACCAGTCCAATAGAAAAGCAACTCACAAACTAACTCTACGACTAAATAACGCAATAGTTGCAACGTTACTCTAATTAACGATCCAATACTTTCTTCCATGAACTCTCCTGATTAATCGTTGATAATTACTTGCGCTGTTTTTGGTATTTTGGTTATATCCCATTGTTTAACAGCACTATTAAGCAATTGGTCGATTGACAAATCTTGATAACCGACCAAAGTTACTTGCCCCAAAAACTGTAATGCTTGAACAAGCAATTGTCTACGGGTAGTTAAATCGAGTGCTTTGGCATGGTTTTGTTTGCTGAGCTTTAATCCATTGTCAGTGATCGCTAATGGCAAATGTAAGTAATTAATTGGCGCAACATTTAGATGATTTAATAACGTTAGCTGACGTGTTGTGACCTCCAATAAATCACTACCACGCACAACATCAGTGATGCCCTGCTCCATGTCATCGAGCACAACAACGAGTTGATAAGCGTATAATCCGTCTTTACGTTTTAGAATAAAATCTTCATTAGCAAAATCTTCACCAACTTCAATACGGCCTAATAAGCGATCATCAAAGGCACTGACACCATCATTATTTACAAAGCGTAATGAATGTGGCGTCGTCAAACCATCTTTGGCTTTGTGCTGGCAAGTTCCCTGATACAAACCACCACCGCTCATGATCATCTTTCGTGTGCAGTCACAGCCATAGCAAAAACCATCTTTAATCAGTTTTTCTAGGTGATCTTGGTAGAACTCATGACGTTGACTTTGATAAACAACCTCGCCGTCCCAATGTAGTCCAAACGATTCTAATGTTCGTAAGATTGAGTCACTTGCCCCTATGACTTCACGGGGAGGATCAATATCTTCCATCCGCAGGAGCCACTGACCAATATTGGCCTTGGCATCTAAATAACTACCCAGTGCAGCGACGAGTGAGCCAAAGTGTAAATTACCTGAAGGAGATGGAGCAAAGCGTCCGCGGTATTGAGTCATAATTTGAGGAGTTAGTTGAAATAAAAAACGGTGCCTTAGCACCGTTCTTTTTGGAAAGTTAGCCCGCCATTTGGCGTTCTTTAATTTCCGATAGGGTTTTACAATCGATACATTGATCGGCTGTAGGTCGAGCTTCTAAGCGGCGAATACCAACTTCGATACCACATGTTTTACAGAATCCGAAATCGTCTTCTTCAATTAGAGCAAGTGTCTTTTCAATCTTCTTGATAAGTTTACGTTCACGGTCACGCGTTCGTAACTCAAGTGCAAACTCTTCTTCCTGTGCCGCACGATCAACGGGATCAGGGAAGTTTGCTGCTTCATCTTGCATATGATGTACGGTGCGATCTACTTCTTCACGAAGTTGATTACGCCATGCTTCAAGAATTTTCTTAAAATGCTCTAATTGGTCTTCATTCATGTATTCCTCACCTGGTTTTTCCTGGTAAGGTTCTAGCCCTGCTAGTGCCATGAAGCCTATTGTTTTAGCTTTATCTGTAGGCATTTTCTTTCTCCTGTCTAGCCAATTATTCGCTATTTCCATTCACCTTTATAAAAGGCGCGGTATGTATAGCAAATTAATTTTGCGATGGCAAATCAAAACTTGATTAAGATTGCCTTAAATTGTTGGCTACATTAATGGGGATGAAATAATATTTTTCAAGCCCTTGATTAAATTATTACGGGTAATGGACGATTCACAACCAATGATTCATTAGTCATTGAACAACCATACGCCAATACTTCGACACCCGATGCTATTGCTTGTTCTAATAATTGTGCATATTTGGGGTCAATATCTTTTGCACAGCTCACCGACTCGATACCGCTATGCAAAACAATAAATAGTAAAACAGCTCTATTTCCAGCCTTACTTATGGTCATTAATTCACGTAAGTGTTTTTGACCACGGGTTGTTACTGCATCTGGAAACGCGCCTTTACCATTCGCTCTGTATAAAGTAACGCTTTTTACCTCAACAAAGCAATCTACCTTGTTGTTATCGCTCAATAAAACATCAATTTTACTGTTTTCATTACCATATTTAACTTCTCGCTTTAATCGCTCATACCCAGACAGTTCAGAAATAGTACTATTTGCTATTGCTTCTTCCGCCAATGTATTAGCTTGCAGCGTATTAACACAAATAAAATGACCTGCCTTGGTCTGTGTAAGTTCCCAGCTAAAGGGATATTTTCGTTTTGGATTAGGTGATGTGCTATACCACACCCAGTCATCTGGCTCGGCACATCCAGTCATTGCTCCGGTATTTGCAACGTGAATAGTAGTTTCACTACCATCTTCTAACACAACATCCGCTAAAAAACGTTTATAGCGTTTGATTAACCGCGCTTTATTAAGTGACGCTTGAAACTGCATTTTTTACATCCAATTTTTCTTTAATGATTCAACCTGATACAAACTTTGGGTCATTAATTTCCATCCAGTATCTTGTGGTATAAACGGAATTGTCAGGGAACTCGCTGCCGTCACAAAGCCTGTATGGCATAACTTATGACGCCTTAGGAATATACTTTGTTTAAACTTAACCATTTGTGTTTTTTCAATCGCAAAACAATAGTAGTTAACCCCTAGTAATCCTTTACGCACATAGACATATTCATCATCCATCGCATAACCCCAGCGCTTCCATCGACACCAAAGGAGTCCGCTAGCAACCACAAAAAATAAAATTGCAGGTGGCAATATTATCCATTGTTCACTGACCACCGCAATAACACACAGCAACAAAGTAATAGGTGTAATGAATAAACCGATACCGCGCACTATAAACCGTTGCGATATTGGTTGATAGTCGATATCAGTCATTTGATTAGTTGGCCAAACTTCGTCAATCAATTCACGACATTCGCTTTCTTTTACCGCTGTCTCTTATACACATCTGACGCTGCCGACGAAGAGGATA
>CAJXRU010000177.1 GCA_913060565.1 uncultured Gammaproteobacteria bacterium
TACGAGATCATGCCTAGTCTCGTGGGCTCGGAGATGTGTATAAGAGACAGGATCAAACGTTGGTGGATATTGAAGCGCCCGTTGATCAAAGCTTTTTAGATAAGTTTGATCTTATTAAAGGGACATCTTGCTTAGTTGACGATACACAAGCTGAAGCTGTATATAACGCGTTATTGGCAGAAAATAGTATTAGCCACGAGTTTGCTGGTGGAACCATCGGAAATACGCTTCACAACTTCTCAGTGTTATCAGATAACCGCAGCGTTCTATTTGGTGTCATCAGTGATCCTATCCGCGCGAAGGGCTATGCCTACAAGTATCTATGCAATACTTCCTCAAAAGTTGACCTTGATTTATTACAGCCAGTGTCAGGCCCAATTGGTCGTTGTTTTACCTTGATTAGCGAAGATGGCGAGCGTACATTTGCCTTTAACCAAGGTATGGCAAATGCATTAACATCGGACAATATTGATGAAAATGTTATTGCAAGCTCTTCTGCATTGGTGATTAGTTCGTATTTAATGCGAGTCGGCCAGGGCGATACCATCGATAACGCCACCTTAAAAGCAGTCCAATTAGCTAACACCCACGGTGTACCCGTTGTTTTATCATTGGGTACAAAACAACTTATTGCTCAAAACCCATCATGGTGGCTCGAGTTTATCGAAAAGCACGTATCAGTGTTAGCGATGAACGAAGAAGAAGCAGAAACGTTAACAGGGTTGTCAGATCCGTTATTAGCTAGTGAAGCGGCTCTTAAAGTTGCCGATTTAGTGTTGCTAACAGCGGGCCCTGAAGGGCTTTATTTAAGCGGTTATACGGATTATGAACTGAAGCGCGAAACGTCGAACCCATTAAAGACGGGTGCGATTAGTGATTTTAATCAGTTTGAATTTAGCCGTGCAATGGCTAAAACTGAGTGTAGCGAGCCAATGATGGTATTTTCTCATATTGAACCTTACATGGGCGGTCCAGATAAAATTAAGAACACTAATGGTGCTGGTGATGGTGCGTTATCGGCTTTGTTACATGACATGGCTGCTAATCATTACCATAAACAGCACTTTCCAAACTCAAGTAAGCATCTAAAGAATTCATTAACTTATTCGTCGTTTGCACAAGTGTGTAAATATTCTAATCGAGTGAGTTTTGAAATGCTTAACCAACATTCTCCGCGTCTTTCTAAGGGATTGCCTGAGCGAGAAGATAGTTTAGAAGAAGCATATTGGGAAATGTAGTGAAAAAAAGCCTGATTTACAATCAGGCTTTTTTGTGAGGTCAAGGTTGCTTTATACCTTAAATTGTCCAATTGCTTGTTCAATATCACCTGTTAGTTTTGTCATGTGTTCACTCTTCATTGAGGTATCTTTTGCGCCTAACGCCGTTTCTTCTACGTGACTATTAATATCGTTAATATTACGGCGCATTTCTGATATTGCGGCATTTTGCTCTTCTGTAGCCGTTGCTATCTGTGAATTAACTTGGTTGATGGCATCGACGTCACTACTTATTTGATCAAGTGAAACGCGTGCGTCATTGGTGTTTTCAACACAGTGCTGTGTTTTACGTCGGCTCTGCTCCATTGCTGATACGGCTTTATCCGAACATACCTGAAGGCGTTCTATCATCTCTTGTATTTCTGAGGTTGAATCCTGAGTTCTTTTAGCAAGAGTGCGGACTTCATCGGCAACTACGGCGAATCCGCGACCTTGTTCACCAGCTCTGGCTGCTTCAATCGCTGCATTAAGCGCAAGTAGGTTTGTTTGATCAGCGATGCCTTTGATAACATCTAATACTGACCCAATGTTATTGGTACCTTCAGCTAATTCATTAATAACACTGGTCGCATTAGTAATTTCGTTTTCTAGCTCTTTGATATTTTTATCGGCTTGTGAGACTACGGACAGGCCACTATTTGCGGTTGTTGTTGAGCCATTAGCCAAATCTACCGCGTTCGTCGCTAACGTTGCCACTTCCCGAATAGCAGGGACAATTTGTTCAATAGAGACGAGCAATTGCTGAATGCTGTTGCGTTGCTCTCCAATAGCGCTATTTGTTTCACTTGCGGTAGAGGATACTTGATGCGACGACTGAGTAATATCATTAATTGAAACATGTAATTGGCTGATTATCGCTTGTATGTTAGCTGCAAAGAGGTTAAATCCGTTACCTAATGAAGAGATTTCGTCGTTACCTTTTGTTTCTAGCCGTTTTGTTAAATCGCCTTCACCCTCAGCGATGTCAATCATGGCGCTAATGGCCGTTTTAAGTGGCGCAAACAATACTTTGAATAAAAACGCAGAGATCGCCGCTACTATTAGCAAGATTAATACTTGGCTAATAGTGTTGACGCTAAGCCAATTAAGCGCCTCATTTTGAGATTGTTTTAGTTCAGCTGCGGTTCGTTGATCAAGCTCAGCAAAGAATTGATTAACGGGCGCCATAATATTTGAGACTTCTTGATGATAATGGTTATCAAATACGATTCTTAAGGCAAATTCTCGTACAGTCTCATCATCCCGAGGGCTATGAGGACCGGAAGCAAAACTATTGCTTTGAATGGCTCGCATTGCCTGATCTTCGGTCGCAATTAACGCATTTGAGTTATTAGATGCCTCATCAAGTAAACTAAATTCTTTGGCTGAGAAATTTAATTCTTTCATGATATCGCTTTGCTTACGAATGACGTTGGGGTAGAGGTGATGATCTACGCTACTGGGTCTAGCAATTTCACCAGAGCGCCATTTTACGATGCTCCAATATTGGTCAAAATATTGTTGATCACCAGTAGCAATATAGCTACGACATAGGCGTGTTAAATCTTGTGAAGTTTGCCTAAATTCATCAGCAAGAATATAAGACAAATAACGTGCGGTACTTTTAGATGTCTGCTCGACATTTTTATTGCTGGTGATAAATTGCGATACGAGTCCACCAACAATTAATAAAGTAACAAGTGCGAATGCACCAACTAAACGAGTTTTGATATTCATAATCGATCCTTGAATGATTACTTAATGCGACTTTAGTCCTAGAGACTAATATTACGGTACTAAAAAATAACGCTCAATAGTACTTTAGTGCTGCTATTGAGTGGTTGGTGCAGTGTATTGGATTTGAGACATTAAAAAAGCACGCTACAGCAAAACTGTAACGTGCTTATCAAATTATAAAAATTCTAATAGCTATCGTTATGGACAGCAGCGATTGCTCTGCCTGATGGTTCATTCATATTCTGAAAACTTTCGTCCCACGCTAATGCTTCTGGCGTTGAACAGGCCACTGATTTTCCGCCTGGTACACATTTAGCTGCGGTGTCATTCGGAAAATGGGCTTCAAAGATAGTTCTAAACAAGTAACCTTCTTTGCTGTCTGGCGTATTATGAGGAAATTTAAACGCTGCATTTTCTAATTGTGCATCTGTTACGACTTGGTCGGCATGGGCTTTTAATTCGTCAATCCAAGAATAGCCAACACCGTCAGAAAATTGCTCTTTTTGACGCCAAGCAACAGATTCAGGCAACATGTCCGAAAATGCTTCTCGTAATATATGCTTTTCCATACGCTCTTTCGTAATCATTTTACTATCAGGATTTTGGGTCATCGCAACATCAATAAACTCTTTATCCAAGAAGGGGACCCGTGCTTCAACGCCCCAAGCAGACATTGCTTTATTGGCTCGTGCACAATCAAACATATGCAATTTATTGAGTTTTCGGACAGTTTCCTCATGAAACTCCTTAGCATTAGGCGCTTTGTGGAAATAGAGATAGCCGCCGAGTAGTTCATCAGAACCTTCACCTGATAGCACCATCTTAATTCCCATCGCTTTAATTTTACGGGCCATTAAGTACATTGGTGTTGAGGCACGAATTGTCGTGACATCATAGGTTTCAAGATGATAGATAACATCTTTAATTGCATCCAAACCTTCACGAATTGTAAAATGTACTGGATGGTGAACTGTGCCTAGGTGTTGTGCAACCTTTTGCGCAGCGATTAAATCTGGAGAGCCTTCAAGACCTACAGCAAACGAATGTAGTTGTGGCCACCATGCACCCGATTCGTCGTCATCTTCGACACGCTTTTTAGCAAATTGTTGAGTGATCGCTGAGATAACAGAACTATCTAAACCGCCAGAAAGTAATACGCCGTATGGTACATCTGACATTAATTGTCTTTTTACACTGTTTTCTAATGCGACTTTTAAAGCGGCAGGGCTTGCATCATTATTCTTAACATTGTCATAGTCAGTCCAATCACGTTGATAATATTTAATCAGCTCACCTTGTTTACTATCAAAATAATGACCTGGTGGAAATTCCTCTACTGTTTTACAGACTGGGACCAGTGCTTTCATTTCTGATGCAACATAAAAGTTACCGTGCTCATCATATCCCGTATACATTGGGATGATTCCCATATGATCGCGCCCTAATAGATAACGGTCTTGGGTTTCATCATAGAGTGCGAATGCAAACATACCATTTAATTTGTCTAGAAATTGCGTACCGTGTGCCTGATACAATGCCAAGATGATTTCGCAGTCAGACTTTGTTTGGAAAGGGAAGTCAGGATAATCAGCACCAAGTTCTCGGTGATTATAGATTTCGCCATTAACCGCTAAAATATTATTGCCAGACTCGTTGTAAAGCGGTTGTGCTCCATTGTTAACATCGACGATTGATAAACGTTCATGGGCAAGTATTGCTTTTTCAGATGCATAAATACCAGACCAATCAGGACCGCGATGGCGCATTAATTTGGACATCTCAAGAGCAGTCTCACGTAATTGTGCTGGATCTGATTTGAGATCAAATATTGAAAAAATGGAACACATACTAAAATTCTCCTAACGCCACGTTGGGCAAGTCTTAAAACAGGCAATATAAAGCAACAAACTTAGCAGGTAAGTTTGTCATTTGGCGGTAAGTTGAAGGGTGGTCAATCGCTTGAAAATTCAATATCAATTAACTCACAATATTTACGGGCGCCGTACTTAGGTACGATCTTGTTCGTAAATGTTGTTGATTATTTATAATCGTGGAACTTTTATAACTAAACCCTTTATTATTGTCAACGATAATATAAAATCGTTATTGAATTAATTATAAGTTTTTAAATAATGACAAAATATCAATGGGTTGTTGGCTTCACATTCATTTCAACTTTGGTCGTAGCTGAAGAAGTATTTACGTCAATAAAGTCTGTGGAAAAATATTGCCAAGAGCAGAGTGCTGATTTGCTGGATGAGCTAGGATTAAAAACATTGAAATGGAGCAGTGAATTTTTTAATGGTGAGCGCACGTTTAACATAGATGGACGTTGGTTGACGAATGGCGGCACATATCTGGTTGAATGTGAAGCACCATTTGGTGGTAACAAAAGTACAATGACCCTAGAAATTTCTAAAGAAAAGGCGCTGTAATAGCGCCTTTTATCACACTAAGTTACGGAGTCTAATTAGGAGAATATCCTGCTTCACCTAATATGCTATTGTCGAGGAATGCTTCGTGTTTATCATCGCAAGATTGCATTGATAAGCGTCCTTCTACAAACCAACTAACGACGAGAGGGTAGATCCGATGTTCTTGTTCGTGAACGCGCGCTGCTAAATCATCGCTCGTATCATTGTCAAAAACTGGAACCTTAGCCTGTAAAACGACAGGACCACCATCTAGTTGTGCAGTGACAAAATGAACACTAACGCCATGTACTGTGTCACCCGCGTCAATTGCTCGCTGATGCGTATTCAACCCTTGGTACTTAGGCAGCAAAGATGGATGAATATTGAGCATCTTTCCAGCAAAGCGTTCAACAAACCCTTGTGTAAGTATTCGCATAAACCCAGCAAGTACAACTAAATCTGCGCAATGTTCGTCGATAACATTCGCTAATTGAGCGTCGTATGCTTCACGAGTGTTATAGTCGCGATGATTAACTACTGCATGCACGATGTCATGATTCTGAGCTCGTTCAAGACCATACACTTGTGGCTTATTAGAAATAACGGCAACCACGTCCCCATTAATTTTATTGGCTTCACAAGCATCAATAATCGCTTGTAAATTGCTGCCATTT
>CAJXRU010000178.1 GCA_913060565.1 uncultured Gammaproteobacteria bacterium
GGGCTCGGAGATGTGTATAAGAGACAGAAAATACACTTTCTAGTTCAGGGTAGAGTCGACGGTTCATATTAGCGAGCTGAAATTCGTATTCAAAATCTGAAACAGCGCGTAATCCGCGAATTAGAATTGTTGCTTGATTATCTTTAGCAAAATCGACTAATAAACCTGAAAAACCCACGACAGATACATTATCAAGGTGAGTAGTGACTTCAGATGCAAGTGCCACTCGCTCTTCTAGATTGAATAATGGTTTTTTACTTGGGCTATTAGCAACACCAACTACCACGTGTTGAAACATTTTTGCAGCGCGTTCAATGAGATCTAAATGCCCATTAGTAATGGGATCAAAAGTGCCAGGATAAATTGCTTTATTGTGCACAACAGTAACCTTAATAACTGAAATTTTGCTCATACTAACAACTTTTTAGAGGATTATGTAGCCAAAGGTAATTTGCATAGAGTCAGTGCACAATATTTGATACCATGCGCTTCCAAGAATGAGATTAGCCCCCGATGGATTATTAATGAAAAAGCAATTATTAGGAATATTGATTAGCGCTGGTTTGTTTTCAGCTGCACACTCTGCAAGCGCTGGTGTATCTCCGTATTTACCACTTAAACTCAATCCTGTTTTTGAACTAGAGGTTGAGCGTCTAGTTACTATTACTGGTTATCCTGCACTTAAAAAGCCTTATCATATTGCTACCGTCGTAAAATATTTGGATGAAGTGAAAACTTCACATCCTAAGTTACATAGCCGAATTAACAGATATATTAAACGATTTAAAAAGCCGTATGGCGTAACCCATTTTAAGTCAGAACTAAGATTGTCTGATTCAAATTATAAAACACTTCCGAATTCTCGCGGCCGTGAAACAGAAGAAGAGTATTACATTGAGGCCACTGCCTTTGCGCAGTTTAATAAATATGTGATTGCTAATGTGTCAGGCGGTTTTAGTGGTTCGGGCTATGGATTTAACTTTGGTAATTTTTTATCTGTTGGTAACGAATATCTGCAAGCTGATTTAGGTTATCGTGAACATTGGTTATCACCATTGCAAGACAGTTCACAAATGATATCGACTCAAGCGTTACCTATGCTTGGTGCTACCTTGTCAAATGTTAAACCAATGACTGATTTTAATATCATGTATGAACTTGGTTTTGGGCGATTAGAGAAAGTTGACGGAATTGTATTTGATGGCGAAACTTCGACTGGAAAACCAGGTTTTTTAACAATGCATTTAAGCATGCAGCCTACTGATTGGTGGACCATTTCTGGCAATCGAACAATGCAATTTGGTGGTGGAGATCGTGGCAATGTAGGTTTGTCTGAGGTTTGGGACGCTATTATTGATCCTGTTAGCTCTGATAACTGTGGTGGAGAATCGGATTTAATAGATTGTAATCAGGAGTTTGGAAATCAACAAGCGTCTATTGCTAACCGTTTTGATCTAAGTTGGGGCGACAACCCGTACAGCATCATTTTAGAAGTCGCTGGTGAAGATACCAATGATTATTCAAACTATAAGTTAGGCAATAAAGCGTATAGCTTAGGGTTATTTATTCCTTATTTATCTGATACCGAATCGTTAAATTTAACTGCTCAGTTGATTGAAGATGCTTGGTATACCCATCATTTATATCAGGCAGGATATAGCAATAAAGGCAATAAAATGGGCCATTGGTGGGGAGACGAAAAAGGAGCTAATGATGGAATTGGTGCTAAAATTTTCAGCGTCGCCTACACTAACGATCTTACCGACAGTAGTCACTTAAGCGTTAAATATCATACTGTCCAAAATGAATACTCAGAGTCGACAGCAACGCCAAATTATGAGCGTGGTCATTATCTGCAGGTAGATTACAATTGGCAGTATAAAGCTCACTTCTTAGGTTTGCATTTATACACAGGTAAAGACGTTGATGGCGAATCATTTTCGAGTCTAGGGTTTTCTAAATTATGGTAAATGGTTAAAAGGTTCTGATGAGAATAATTACATTTGGTACTTATGATGTGTTTCATGTAGGACACGTTAATATTCTTGAGAGAGCCCGAGCAAAGGGTGATTACTTGATTGTTGGCGTTTCTTCGGATGCACTTAATATGAGTAAAAAAGGGCGTAATCCTATTTATTCACAAGATGATCGCATTCATATATTAAAGTCATTACGCTGTGTTGATGAAGTATTTGTTGAGGAATCGCTTGAGTTAAAAGAACAATATTTGATTGATCACAAAGCTGATATGTTGGTGATGGGAGATGATTGGGAAGGAAAATTTGATCATCTCAAGCATATATGTGACGTAGTTTATTTACCGCGTACACCGTCGATATCGACTACTGAAACCATTGAAATTGTGAAAAATCTTCCATAGAAGCTATTATGACTCAGCATTATTTATTTTTTATTGCCCAAAACTATTCATTTGAAATACTTAGGCCATTACAGCGTCATATTCAACAATCTGGCGGCGAAGTGTTGTGGTTCGTTTATGGAAATGAAGTAAATATTGCAAACTTCTCAGTTGATGAAAAATTTACGACTGATGCATTACAAGCGGTGAGTTTCAACCCTGTCGCTACCTATGTGCCGGGTAATGTAGTACCTAATTTTATTCCAGGTTTTAAAGTACAAGTTTTTCACGGCTTAGAATGGAAAAAGAAAGGGCACTTTGTCATCCGTGGTTGTTTTGATTTGTATTGTACGCATGGACCTGCAACAACTAATCGCTTTAATCAGTTAGCAAAGCAACACGGTTATTTCGATGTTGTTGAAACTGGCTGGCCTAAGCTGGATGGATTATTTACAAGTCCAAGTTATCAATGGGAGCAGCAGCGCGATGTACCGACGATTCTATTCGCGCCGACATTCTCGCCATCGCTCACTGCAGCACCTGCATTATTTGACGAGATAACAAGGCTTAGTCGTGAAAAAGACTGGCAATGGTTAGTTAAATTTCATCCTAAAATGGACCCTGTTTGGATTGAAAAATATCGCAGTATATCAAGTGATAAATTATTAGTGATTGATGATTGCGATGTATCTCACGTGCTGCAAGCTGCTGATGTGATGGTGTCCGACACATCATCAATTATTGGGGAATTTGCACTTCTAGGTAAGCCTGCAGTGACCTTAAATAACTCGCAGCCCGGTGATTATTTAATTGATATCAATGATGCTAGCCAACTAGAGTCGTCAATCGAGCAGGCGTTGTCACCTTCTGAAAAGTTCGGTGAGCAGATAAGAGGTTATGCGCAAGATCTTCATCCATATGATGATGGAGAAAGTGCTAAACGTATTTATGAAGCGACGCAACAGCTGCTAGAAAATGGCAAACAAGCACCTAAGAAAATGCCTCTTAACCTATTCCGCAATCTTAAAATGCGTAAAAAACTTGGTTATTGGACACTTTAAAATAGATAAGGCTTTTTAAGATAGGCCTTTATCTAAAATAATGGTTTCAAACTTATCACGAACAGCTTTGATTGTGATGTCGTTCATTAGTTTTTCGCCTTTAGCGCGTTTTCCCCACTTAACAAGGTTTAATGGGCGCTGTTGCTGACTAACAATATGATGATCGTATACGCTGACAACATATTCTCGCGAGAAATAAGGACCTGTTCGACCTGGATTGCTGTGAGCATATAAACCAATCACATGAGTTCCCATAGCTACGGCCATATGAGCTGGACCTGTATCTGGTGCCAAGACGATATCAGCGTGCTTTACCATGCCTAATAGCTGCTTGAGGCTTGTCTCGCCGATCATATTCTTGGGCGTTGATTTACAGTGACTGATAATTTCACCTCCCAAGTTTCTCTCAAGCTCTGTTGGCCCACCGCATAGAATCACATCCCAGCCTTTTTTCGCTGCGTGATCTGCAATGGCTGCATAACCTTCTGCATGCCAATTGCGTTCTGCTTTGCTAGCGGCAGGGCTGATAACTAATGTTCGCTTGTCGTTTTTAAAGCGCGCTTTAGCCCATTCGTCATCTTCACGTGGTAGCGGCATCTCCCATGTCGGTGTTGTATCAGTTACGCCGATAACTTCAGCAAATGCCATAAAGCCATCGAGTACATGAGCTTGATGCTGTTTAGCAATTCGGCGATTTACGAATAGCCAGTGGCCTTCTTTGGCGCGCACCTTGTCGAAGCCTACTTTAAACTTTGCCTTAATACATAGGCTTGCAAGACTAGCGCGCAATGCCACTTGCATTTGCAGCAATACATCAAACTTTTGACCGTTAAGTGCTGTTTTTAAATCTTTGTAGCCTTGTCTGCCAGCGCTTTTATCGAAAATAACAAATTCAACCCCTGGTAAGTCATTAAGCAACATCGCTTCAACTTTACCGATTATCCAAGTGATTTTTGCTTCCGGCCATTTGCGCTGCATCGCCTGCACCGCCGCCACACAATTACACACATCGCCAATAGCCGACAGACGCAGAATGCAAATCGACTTTGGTGAATCACTAGGATATTTCATTAATTAACGCCTTAGAGAAAATTTGTCAGCAGTTTAACACGAATTTAGCCGTTGATTACCAGTAAGGCAGTGATAGAATTATCAAAAACTCCAATAGGTCATTTCTTTGAACGCACATATTCATTCACATCATAATCAATGGTTGATCCATGCGCCTGAACTTAATGTCAATGCACAATGGTTTACCCCAGAATATTGGCAACAACAAAACAAGATTTTGGGACAATCACGCGGTCGAAATATAACGTGGTTTGTGGGTGAAGAAAGCTCGCCAATGGTGTTGCGCCATTATTATCGTGGCGGCTTGATTGGGAAGTTAGTGACTGATAAATATTGGTTTAGTGGACTAAAAAACACTCGTGCTTATCGAGAATATGAATTATTAGTTGAGCTAGAAAAACGTCAGTTACCTGCTTGTCGAGTTGTTGCGGCGAACGTCGTTAAGTCTGGATTGAGTTATCGTGCTAACTTATTGATGAAAATGGTCGAAGGGGGACAAGATTTAGTAGCGCTATTAACTAAGTCGCCAATGGCGGATGAACTGTGGCAGGAAATTGGTAAAACACTCGCTATTTTTCATAAAAATAACGTATATCATGCCGATCTTAATGCGCATAACATCTTAATGAATAAAGATAATAAGGCTTGGTTGATTGACTTTGATCGCGGCGAAATAAAACAACAACGCGGTCAATGGTGCCAAGATAATCTCGACCGCTTATTACGCTCATTTAATAAAGAACTCAATCAATTACCTCAATTCTTCTTTGAGAAAAATAATTGGAAAACCTTGATGGCAGCTTACAATGCTGAGCTAGCCATAAACTAAATTTTCTGGTCAACCCACGTCATTAAACGCTTTAATGTGCCTTGATTATCAGCAACGACTTGCAAGGCGTGTTTCCCCATTTGCAGACGCATTTCTTTATTGGTTAGTAATTTACTAATCAGTTGAGTTAACTCTGTGTTGTTTGCTACTTGCTGTAATCCTTGACTGGCAAGTAATTTTTCACAGATATCACTAAAGTTATAACAAGACTCACCCATGATGATAGGTTTTCCCAAAGCTGCTGGCTCTAATGGATTATGGCCACCTCGCGTAATTAAGCTACCGCCAATATAGGTAATATCACCGATCCCCAACAACAATAACATCTCTCCCATCGTATCGCCGATAACAACCTGCGTATCACTTGAAGGAATTGTACTTTCGCTGCGACGAATGATACTAAACCCTTGCGTCGCTGCTTGTAATGCCACCTCATTAAACCGCTCACTGTGACGTGGAATAATGATCAGCAGCAAGTTAGGAAATTGAGCCAATAACGACTGATGTGTCTGAAGTAGTTGCTCGTTTTCACCAGGATGTGTACTGCCTGCAACCCAAACAGGACGATCTGGCGCCCACAGTTGTTTTAATTGTTGCTGCTGAGTTTGCAAGTCACTTGAGATACTTAGTTCAAACTTAATGCTGCCGCCAATCGTTAACTTATCGTTAGGTAACCCAAGGTTCTGTCTCTTATACACATCTGACGCTGCCGACGAAGAGGATAGTGTAGATC
>CAJXRU010000179.1 GCA_913060565.1 uncultured Gammaproteobacteria bacterium
TCGGCAGCGTCAGATGTGTATAAGAGACAGATTTATCACGCTGTCATTATTCTCGCTCAGCTATCGGCACGAAAGTACCATTTTTAACCACTTCAACTTCCTTTAATGTTTTAACGCCAATTAAATAAAGGAAATAACAATGAAAACAAAATCCACTTTAATCATCACATTACTCAGTATTTTATGCCTTCCCCTAACTGCCCTCGCCTGTACTGACCCAGTTGTATTAGTGCATGGCAATACCGCCAGTCCCTCAAGTTGGGACAACACTTATAACTACTTACTCAGCAAAGGCTATTCGCCAAGCGATATCCATCGTCCTAATTGGGGCTCAAAATTCTGTGCGGCCTGTAACAACCACAGTGGTAGCGAAGAAACACCAGTGCGCGAAGCGTTAACCGACGCACTCGCAAGCTCATGTTCAGGTCAAATTGATGTGATTGGTCATTCGATGGGTGCAACGCTTGCCGCGCAGCAAATTGATAAGCTCGCCATTGCTGGAAACATCGATAGTTTCGTGGGTATTGCAGGTGCATTTAGAGGTTTGCGTAGCTGTGGTACTTATCCATTTAATATATGGTCATCAACCTGTGGCGTAAACGGACTGTCGATTCAAAGTCCATTTCTTGACAGCATTTATGGCCAGCCATTTTCCAATCGCACTTATTCTATTAAAAGCTACATCGACCAAGTCGTTTGCTTAGGTGGTTTATGCACTATTGGCGGTATTCACAGTAGCCAAATTTGGAATGAAGATGCGAGTTATACTTATGCGTTGGGACACTTTGGTTTACAGAGTGATACGGCCGCTAAACAATATGACTTGATTAAGTAACACTAGTAATCTTAATAGAATAATAGGGGGCTATAACATTCAGTCCCCTATTATTTAATCTACTACTTCATATGTCATCGCTGAGATATCAACTAACCACGACCAGATGTGTCCCATAACTGTGGGATCATAAATGCTTCGACAGCTTTTGTTACACCGTTTAAACGCGTTAATACACCAGCGCTAAGCTCCAATACCATCCACGTTTCAGGCATCGTAAGCAACTCAGGATAAGGCGCTTGTTTTGCCGTTGGTTCAAACCCATATCACGGAACACCCAATACAAAAATAGCGTTACAGTCCTGATTTTTTAGTAATTTAATGCCCATGTTGATAATCAATTAAAGCACCTATCGGTGCTAACAAGTGGTATTTACTGATGACAAGTTTATCAACATTCTTAGCCGTGTTTACACTACAAAATCAATCTTGGTTTTTAATTAATTTAACACCGTCAACGACCATCACCCATTCCCCATCCACTTGGTGTGGTGCTTGAGTAACATCAAACGTAGTTGTTAAGAAAGCAGCGCCGACAATAAAATCTTCTCCAACAAACTCTTTAAGTGGTGCATCAATTGACGTCCGGCCACCATTTTGCAATCGTTGGTATGACACTGTGCCATCAGGCAGTATTAACAAATACATTTCTTTGCTTTGCCACTCACCTGCATAAGATAATTTATCTTCAGGAATGGGTTTACTACAAGAGCAAATAGTTAATACGGTTAAAAACAAAAGTGTTAATTTTTTCATAATCCCTCATGAAACTGGTGAATACTACCTTTGACCGTATAAATTGCGGCGCAAACTGAATCCAAATTGATACTCTGCTAGAAAGCACCGCTACGAATTTTGAAAGTCTATTTTTTTTAAAACAGCATGATTATTTTTTAATTCTGCTTTGGTATTTGAAATTACCCAGATATGAGCGAACCATTTACCTTCCTTATCAATCGTCAGTAACGTCTGTCGAGCCGGAATAGGTGATTTTATATCTGTCTCAAATTTATACCAAACTATGGCTTTGCCCCCAACGATACTTTCTTCAATTTCATCACTATTGTTAGCTTCAAAATTAGGGTGCCCTCCCATATAAATACCGAAAGCCATGTCCTTAGTGTCGGGATAGATTGCATAACACAGCTCAAAATCAGGCCCTCTCTTATATGTCCATTCCAAATTTGAATCATAAGGAAGAACTGGACATGCTTTGGCGATATTCGCATGTGATGCGTACGAAACAACAGATATAAGTAATGTAATCAATAATTTTATTTGCACACTACGCTCCATAGAGATAAGCATTTGTTGGCTAGAATAATTTCTCTAATACTTTTGCTTAACAGCAGTTCGACCTCATCGGTATAAACGCAACATTCGTAAGCAACTATACCTTCAGTACGTTGACTAAATGCAGCATAAAGAGATTCAAATTTACTCATTTCCTTCCGTGGCTTTCCACGCTTCAAATAGAAGCCCCATTTTTTGGCATCCCACCAGCTCTATTTATTACATTTGAATATTGCTGAGAAATTACCTTATAGAAGTCATCAGGAGCTTTAAGTTTAGATTCTGGGAAAACGAAGCAATAAGTGGTGTCCAAATAAATTAATATCATTCCATCGGTACGTTCAATTTTCTTAACAATTGACCAAGAATGATTTCCTTGATAACCGTCACCTTCCGAAACAATGCCCTGTGTATTGAAAATAAACAGATGATTTCCACAAAATGTACCGGTTTCAGTAGGCTCAAATGCTCTTCTTATCTTAAACATATTAACGAAGAACAAAGCCAAAACTAATATGAAAAACATACTAACAGTAATCGCAGTAGGCCAATGGAAATTACTATATTGATTAAACACAGTTAACAAAAAGAATGCAATGACCATCCAGATGATCATATTCACCCAAGGACTATTCATCGACGTTTTCATGCGCTTGGGGATTTCCCTCTCCATGTAGCTTTGATATTTCTTCCAGTCGTGCTTGTCTAATGTAATTTTAAATTCCATATTCACCTAGAGATGTAACGTCCTATTAAGAGACAAATTATCGTTGGCTAAAGTAAGTGAGACTCGAACAAAAAGCCAACGCCAATTTGTCCGACTTGAAACCAGTGTGGTTTACTTTAACTAAGTTTATCGCCACAGTTATCACATGATTTTGGTGACCTTTAATCCCTTTGAATAATTTGCAATTTAGATTAAAACTTCCTTTATTACAACAAATTAAAGAGCTAGTTTATTTCTTAAGGCCACAAAAAGCCGCGACTCACTGAGCGACGGTTTCATTTTAATTATTTTTAAGTATTTCTCGTTATTCCACGTAAATTACCATTCGATATTACGTTTCTCGATTTCACTCTGATAACGATAAAACTCTTGCATTAATCCTTTGCGTGCATAAGGTAGGTCGGTTGCGCGATTTAATTCTTTATTGAGTGCTAACATTTCATTAGCGATGGCATTACTGAGGCGAATTAATTGTGCGTTGGTTAATTCTTTCAAGCTTTTACTGCTGATCATTGTTTTTCCTTAATCCATGTTTTAGAAGCTCAGCATCAATCCTTATAAAACTTGCTGACTTTTGTCATTTTACACTTTTTCTTTGTGATCTCAAAACGACCGTAAAACAGCCAGTTAAGTATGAGTTGATGGTAGTATATTTGATATTCGGCAAAAGAATTAACGTGTCAATAGCAATCAGGAGTCACGATTTAAAAAGCCCCGTAACTCAACATTACGGGGCTTTAATTATTGCTACTTAATATCGTCAAGCCATCTCATTAAATCGAATTTTACGACTTCGCATTATGGCCTCAATAATTTCAATTTCAGCGATTAATCCTTCACGACAACAACATTCTTCAGTATCGTTTTCAAACTCGCTTACTTCACGTGATAACCTTGCATATTCATTAACGAGTTCGTTATCTGACATGCGCGATATTTGCTTACTTTCATCCATAAATCCTCCTTGTTTCCTTACAATCACAAATTCCATTAACATTAAATAGTGTGCCTGACTTTTATTGTATATAAAAGCATCAAATCAAAACCTACAGATATTAACTCAAAAAATGCCTCAGTGAGTCTCTACAGGAACTCTTACTACTGATGAAATTTCGTTAAGGTTATTAATCGTTGTAATAGTGATCTCATTACCGCTCACAACAACTTCAACGTAATTATTACGTTTTTCTACAAATTGCACCTTTCCAGTATGCTCACAGGTAGAAATGATATCAGTGTTGTATTGCTCTGCACCATATATTGGCCCAAGTTGAAAACTGTTTCTGCCCAATCCAAAAATAGGCCAATTGAGGGCTGATGAAATAATGTTATGGGCAATAGTTTTACCATCTTTAGAGACTTTGGCAACAAATGAGCAATGCACATCACCTGATAAGAAAAACACATTTTTGATATTCTCTTGATCGATGATGTCTAAAATTTCTTTACGCTGGCTGTGCCCTCCCTTCCATTTATCAAATGGCGCTGTAAAGGGCGCTCTTCCATGCCCTATCCCCTCCGGTAACGTATCAGGCACAAATGGCATGGCGCTGACAATGAATTTTACACGATGTCGATTACATCGTAGAAACACCTTTAAGTCTTGTAGTTGAGTGTCAGGATCTATCAATTGAATAAATGAATTACGAACGCTGGTTGGTTCGCTGTTTTCGTCAGGGTCAAACTCTGGGCCTTCGATACGCTGATATCGCGTATCCATCGCGAAAAAGCCAGACTTTGAATGACTAAAGGTATACCAATATTCAAACTCACTGGTGATATAGTTTGCGTCAATACGGCTTTCTAGTGCCTGTTGGGTAAAATTTGGATTTAAAGCATGTTGAAATGTGTCATAAGCCAACAACCCATGATTTAAAATTCGCGTGTCACGCGCTGATTTCTTTTTCTTAGATCGCTGATCGGTAAAGTCACTAAAGGCCCAATCATTAACAAGCTCATGATCATCAAAGGTGCAGTAAGTCGGTATTTTAGACGCAACTCGGTTATGAGCACGATTGTAATTTTTAAGATAGCGGTTAGCGAAGCCTTTATAACTTTTCGGTGCCGTACCGTTGGAAAGCACGGTAAACGGATGATCTGCATAGATTTGGTCACCACATGCTATTCGAAAGTCAAAATCTCCGGCCTCTTGCATCCGCTCATGCATAATATTGAGCATTGCATTTTTTTGCCCTGCTGATAACAACTGAGCGGGGTGGCGACACGAAGTTAATACAAACTTAGTTTGAGTTAATTGTTCTTCTGAAGGAAAAGTTTTCACGGTTAATGGTGTGATGTTTTGCCAGTCTAAGCTGGACAAGCTTTTAACACGCCCAATATATACAAAATAGCTAGCCGACGGTTGTAAGCCCGTAATTTCAATAACGCCGCTATTACTAAGTTTCTTGTTGGTTGCTAACTCACTTTTAAATACTTCGTTACCAATAGCATCAAGTACTTTAAGTGCTATTTTCCATTGACCATCTTTGCTGCATCGAGCCCAAAGCTTAAAAGATGTTGCAGTAGTATGTCCCAAACTAGGGAGTCGACGTAACGGTTTTACTGGAGTCATAAATCTCATCATTGAATCGGTCATTTATCGACCAATCCATTATCCGCAATAATGAGTAAACTACAAACAAAAAAATATCCCAATGCGACTTTTTATCTCTAAAGGTCTGTTTTTATTAACTTATACTTCAAATGTATTTATTCATTGTATCTTTTTACTATCTCATTAATTTTTCCATTTTCAATGAGGTGCTTCAGCGCCTTATTGAAACGCGGAAGTGCCTTTGCTTTATTTTTATGAAAACGAAACATAATTGGAACGTTCCCGATTACATCACCCATATCAAATTTTACATTCTTTGTTTTCATGTAATACAGCCTGTCTC
>CAJXRU010000180.1 GCA_913060565.1 uncultured Gammaproteobacteria bacterium
TCGTCGGCAGCGTCAGATGTGTATAAGAGACAGTAGTTAAACTCAGTATCCCACACGTTGCCACCTTCAACAAACAAACTTGTGCGAACTGAACTTCCAGCGCCTTCATCTACAAATGGCGTAGGAACAAACAGTTCCAACGTCGCTAATGCTTGAGCATTACCACCTACAGCACTATAGTTACTTACCGCAATAGTGCTAGGGTCACCATATAAAATTGATGATTGCCCTGTAATTATATCAATTGGACTACCAGATCCCTGTTCGCCACCACCTTGTAAATAAATCGCTTTAGGTCCTACTGTATTGGCTTTAAAACCACGTAAAGATCCAGGCCCACCTGCTCTAAAGTTCTCATTAAATGCAAATAGGTGATCGTTACCGTCAACTTCACCGTAACCATTTCCGTAACCTAATTTAACTTTACCCATCAATGAGTAACGATGATCATCAGATAGTGGGAAATAATGACGAGATTCAAATGCTAAGCGAAAATACTGTATTTCACTACCTGGAATAGTCATCTTACCATTGAAGGTTGTATTAGAGCCCTCTGTTGGGAATCTAGCACGATTTAGTGTTGTACGACTCCAACCTGCCGAAATTTCAAAATTATCAAATGCAATGTCACCATTATTTTGGCCACCATAAACCGCATAAAACGGTTTTACTTGCTCATATTGATTTAACTCAGAAATATCATTATGTCTAAATGCTAAACCTAAACTTACGCGACTAACTGGATTAATTGGGAACCCTAAATCGAAGCCAATACCGTACGATTTATTGTTATAACGCGCCAAGTTTGCATTACCTGCGTCATATTCTGACCAGTAAATATTCGCACCGCCACTTATGCCTTCATACGTAATATAAGGATCTCGGTAGGAAATATTTATATTTTTTTGGTACTTATTCGTATTAAAGTTTACACCAACACGATTACCGGTACCCAACCAGTTATTTTGCGTAACACCTAATTGAAGGCTTAAACCACCATAACTGCCGTATCCAACACCCGCATTAAAAGACCCTGAAGGTGTTTCTTTAACTTTTACTTCAACATCGACTTGATCGTCACTACCAGCAATTGGAATAACTTCAGTTTCAACTTCTTCAAAGAAACCTAATCGATTAAGGTAATTTTTAGAACCTTCAAGCTTACCATTATTTAACCAGCTACCTTCAAGTTGCAGCATTTCTCGGCGTAAGACTTCATCAGATGTATCGTAATTACCCACAAAACGAATTTCATTAACATACACTCGAGCGCCAGGCTCAATATTGAGATTTAAGGTAACTTCTTTAGTTTCATCATCAATTTCAGGAAAAGTGGTGACTTTAGGAAATGCGTAACCATAATTCCCTAAAAATCGTGATAAACGCTCTTCCGTAAAAGTAACGGCCGCACCGTTGTAAGTATCGCCCTCTTTCATTGGAATCAAGCGCTCGATAATTTCTCGATACTTTTCGATATCACCAATTAGATTAACGTCTTTTATTTTATAGATTTCGCCTTCATCTAAATTCAGCGCAATATATAGACCTTTCTTATCCGGTGTCATCGATACCTGTGTACTGTCAACTTTAAAACGAATGTAACCACGGTCTTTATAAAAAGACTCTAACGTTTCAATATCACCTTGCAATTTTTGCTTTTGATATTTTTGTTCACCAAAGAAATTCCACCACGCGGTATAATCAGATAATTCAAAAGTCTCTTTTAATTCTTCATCACTAAAGACCGAATTTCCAACTAGGTTGATCTGTTTAATGCTGGCAGCATCACCCTCTTTAAACTTGAAATTCAATTCGATACGATTTCGAGCAAGTGGAGTAATACTAGCCTCAACACTTGCAGAGTATTTACCAACACTGTAATAGAAATCTTCAAGACCTTTCTCAATTTCCGTTAACAATGTACGATCTAGAGGTTCACCCAGCTTAATCCCAGATCCTGTTAAACTCTCAGACAACTGCTCTTCTTTAAGATCTTTGTTACCATCAAAATTAATCGCAGAAATAGTTGGGCGTTCTTTAACTTTAATAACCAGCATTCCTTCATCACGGAATACTTGAATGTCTTCAAAGTTAGTTGATCGATAGAGTGTTTTAATAATACGCGCGACATCAGCGTCAGTAACAACATCACCAACTTTTACTGGTGTATTCAATAACGCTGCGCCAAGAGCAACACGTTGTAAGCCTTGAATACGAATATCAGTTACTGTAAATGGTTCAGCGGCTAGGGAACTAAAACTTGTTCCTAATAAGGCAATAGGTGCCAAAAGCTTTGAAAACTTCATAATGCTGTTTTTATAATCCTAAATTCTCGTCTTGCTTACAAGCGGGTAAAATCGTTAAAAATCGCTATGCTCATGAGCATAAACAAAAGTGCGCCACCGATTCGAAAACCTACTTCCTGTATTTTCTCTGGCACGGGCTTGCCAGTTAAGAGCTCAATAAAGTAATACATCAAATGCCCGCCATCAAGCACTGGCAGTGGTAAAAGATTAAATATTCCTAAATTAACGCTGATTAACGCCAAAAAGCTTAAAAAAGCAACTAATCCGTAAGCTGCACTTTGTCCTGCGCCTTGTGCAATTGAAATCGGTCCGCTGAGATTCTTAACAGATAAATCCCCTGTGACCAGTTTTCCTATCATACTAAAGCTTAACAGGGTTAAATCCCATGTCTTTTCTACGCCAACAACTATTGAATCAAAAACGCCATATTCCAGCGTTATTCGATGACTCATCGGAGTTTGCTCACTATAAGGCGCTATGCCAGCAAAGCCAATATTATTACCTTGGCTATCCTGTTTTAACTGCGGAAATAGCTTGCTACTTAGCTGCTTGGTGTTTCTTTGATAGACCAAGTCGATGGAAGTTCCATGGCTTTGTTGAATTAATGTTGCAAAGCTCTGCCAATCGCTTATTTTGTCACCATTTGCACTAATTAATACGTCCGCTTTCTGCAAACCAGCTTTCTCTGCTGCTGAGCCTTTTGTAACCTGAGCAACGGTTAATGTAGGTTTTGGGCGATATGGCACAATCCCCCATGAACTAAGAGAACTTTGTTTTTGCGGATCAAACTGCCAATTCGATAAATCTACCGTCTTCACTGTAACAACATCACTATTGAGTGGACCGACCCCAATCGACGATGATTTTTCACCGATAAGCCCAACAATAACATGATTTACATCCTGCCAATGTTCGACAGATTTACCGTCAATAGATTTTATCTGTTGGCCACTCTTTAAATTAACTTGACTTGCAATAGAGTGCGCAGACACCTCTCCAATAACAGGCTTAACGGTACTAACACCAATAAAGTACATTAAAGCCAGCGCAAAAATTGCAAATATGAAATTGGCGATGGGCCCCGCTGAGACAATGGCCATTCTAGCGAACACTGACTTGCGATTAAATGCGCCATCAATTTGATTGGCAGGCACATCTTCAACGCGCTCATCAAGCATTTTTACGTAGCCGCCTAAGGGAATTGCACAAATAACGTATTCGCAGCCATCACGCCCGACGCGTCGCCACAATACCTTACCAAACCCAATTGAGAATCGCTGAACAATTACACCGCATTTTCTCGCCACCCAAAAATGGCCATATTCATGAAAGGCGACAAGTATGCTCAAAGCAATAATAAAAAAAGCAATATTTCGAAGTAAATCAATCATACCAAGACTCCTTGGCTAAGGTATTGATGAGCCATAGTTCTGGCTTGTTGGTCAACACTCAAAATTGATTCGATGCAACTTGCTTTTTCAGCAGCAAGTGACAATAAAACACGTTCGTTTAACTGGGCAATTTGCGTAAATTGAATTTGACCATTTAAAAACGCAGCGACGCTTATTTCATTTACCGCATTAAGGGCAGTCGTAGCGCCCTGGCCTTGATAACATGCGTCAATAGCTAATTTTAAGCATGGAAAACGACTAAAATCAGGAGCCTGAAAAGTAAAGTCACTAATCGTAGTAAAATCTAAGGGAGCAACACCTGCGTTAATGCGTTCTGGATATGACATGGCGTAAGCAATAGGCGTACGCATATCCGGATTTCCCATTTGCGCAATAACTGAACCGTCACAATATTGAACCATCGAATGAATAACACTCTGTGGGTGAATAACGACTTCAATTTGCTCAACGGTCGTATCAAATAACCAACGAGCTTCGATGTATTCAAGCCCTTTATTCATCATTGTCGCAGAATCGACTGAAATTTTTTGTCCCATTGACCAATTGGGATGAGCGCAAGCTTGAGCAGGAGTAACATGCTGTAGTGTATCTAAAGGCGCGGTTAAAAACGGTCCGCCCGAGCCTGTTAATAACAATTTCTCAATGCCAAGTTCACTTAAACCACAATAACCTAATCGTTGCTGTGCTTGAGTGGGGAGCGATTGATAAATGGCATTATGTTCGCTATCAACAGGTAATAACGTTGCGCTTGATTGACGAAGTTCATCAATAAATAACTGACCAGACATCACCAACGATTCTTTGTTAGCTAATAAGACGCGTTTATTTGCCCTTACAGCAGCAAGTGTCGGTAATAAACCAGCGGCACCAACAATAGCAGACATCACGACATCAACATCACAATCGCTAGCAATGTCACTTAATGCATTATTACCACTAAGTACGATGGTTGCATTGATTAGTTTAGATTTAAGTGTCTTAGCTGCATTTTCATCCACCAAAACAGCGTAGGTTGGATTAAACTCCAAACATTGCGCTAATAGCTTATCGACATTTTTCTGAGCGGCCAATGCGAAAACAGAATATTTGTCTTGGTTTCGTCTAACGACGTCGAGCGTCGATTCACCGATAGAGCCAGTCGCGCCTAATATGGTCAAAGATTGCATTATGCCACCAAGAATAAATAGCCTAATGCAAATACCGGAATGGCCGCCGTTAAACTATCAATGCGATCTAATATACCGCCATGACCTGGTAAAATAGTGCCACTATCTTTAATGTCACTATTGCGTTTGAGCATGCTTTCACTCAAATCACCAAATGCTGATACCAATGCAGTAATAAACACTAAGACCAGTAGCGGTAACAATTCGATATTATAAAAATAAGATTTAGTAATAAAGATTGCTAACATCGCACTCGCTAATCCACCAAGCATTCCTTCAAGCGTCTTTCCAGGACTAACATTTGGCATTAGTTTTCGTTTACCAATATTGCGACCAACAAAGTAAGCACCAACGTCCGCGCCCCAAACAATTAAGAAGACGCTAACAATCAACACGCCACCTAGCATTGGATCACTTTGATAACCGTAGCTGCGCAGTGCAATCAAACCAATCCAAAATGGAATAAGCGTTAATTGACCAAATAAGCCTTTGTAAAACTCACTGTTACCCCAAAAGTTACTTGCTTTAGGGTATACAAATACGAGTACCATACTTATCGTCCACCACATAGCGGCAATAAATAGTGCAGCATGATAGATAGGATGTAATTGTCCAGCATTCCAAATGTGACTTATTGGCACCAGCATTAAAAATGCAGCCATTAATATCGACAATGAAATGGTAAAGATAACGCGATAAATTGTAGCTTGAGGTTGGCCTTTATTGGGTAAGAAAGCGCCCCATTCCCAGGCGCCTAACAATGTTACAGCGGCTGCAAAAAATGGAAATAATGAAAGCTGTCTCTTATACACATCTCCGAGCCCACGAGACTAGGCATGATCTCGTA
>CAJXRU010000181.1 GCA_913060565.1 uncultured Gammaproteobacteria bacterium
TACACTATCCTCTTCGTCGGCAGCGTCAGATGTGTATAAGAGACAGTTTACGAGCAGTTGACTGGGCTCGAAGTACTTACCTATTTTTCGAAACTTAAAGGTAAAAACAAGGCGCACGCCAAACAATTACTCGAACAAGTTGGCATTAGCCATGCGCAAAACAGGCCCGTAAAAACCTATTCGAAAGGAATGAGGCAACGGCTAGGCCTCGCGCAAGCATTTATTGGTGAGCCTAAATTGTTATTGCTTGATGAACCCACCGTGGGACTTGATCCCAATGCAACTGCTGAGTTTTATCGCAGTGTGGATGAGCTGAAAACACAAGGAACCAGCGTTATCTTATGCTCACATGTATTACCGGGCGTAGAGCAACATATTGATCGTGCCATGATAATTTCTGGCGGAAAGACATTAGCACTTGGCACTATCGCCCAGTTACGCTCACAGGCGAACTTACCAGTGAAAATCAAACATCAAGGGCTAAATAGCGATCTTATAAATGACACTTTACTTGCTGATTTTATTCACAATGAAGGTTCATTACTTGTGCCAGAGCATGAAAAGATGAATGTATTACGACAGTTATTAAGCAATGAATTTCTCACGGATGTCGCTGTTGAATCAGCCAATTTAGAGCAGGTGTATCAATATTATTTATCACAGAAAGTCGCTTCATCAAACGACGTTAAAAAGGATGTAGCGTAATGAGACAAATTTTCACTGTCGCCAACAAAGAGTTTTATGACGGCTTGCGTAATCGCTGGTTGTTATCCATCACTATTATATTTGCTGTATTGTCGGTTGGACTCACTTATTTTGGCGCGGCTGCATCTGGCACCGTCGGTTTAACATCGTTATCAACCACCATTGCTAGTTTGGCGAGCCTTGCGGTTTTTCTCATTCCGCTGATTGCATTATTACTGAGCTACGACAGCTTTGTTGGTGAGCAAGAGGGCGGGACATTATTGCTATTATTGACCTATCCTCTGAGTAAAAATCAGCTCTTACTTGGCAAATTCTTGGGGCAGGGAGGCATTATAGCTCTAGCAACTACCTTGGGCTTTGGTTCGTCGGCCATTTTGTTATTTATGAAACATCACGATTTTGCCATTATCGAAACCTTTGCTTATTTCATTGGTAGTGCAACCTTGTTAGGCCTTAGCTTCACCGCCATTGCTTATCTCATTAGTTTAATTTCCAGTGAAAAATCAAAAGCCGCTGGTGGCGCGTTAATTACATGGTTTTTGTTTGCACTTGTATTTGATCTTGGGCTGCTTGCGTTACTCGTCGGGACTGAAAGTAGTTTAAGTCAAACGACACTCACGCAACTGATGATGCTTAATCCTGCCGATGTATTTCGATTGGTAAACCTTGCAGGGTTAGATAGCAGTGATGTCAACGGCGCATTGGCAGTAGCGATTAATGCTAATTTGTCACAAGTTCAGTTGTTGTCGGTATTGCTGGCGTGGATTGTCATTCCGCTAACCATTGCTTCATTTGTTTTTAAAAATAAAAAATTATAAAGGTGTTTATTATGTGTATTAATCGATTGGCCGCGGCGCTTATCATCATGTTGAGTATTGCTGGTTGTTCTCAAGAAACTGAACAACAAAAGATGTTGCATCAAGCAGTGGCAATAGAAAGCGGTGATGAGTGTCATTTGTGTGGCATGCTTATCTCAAATTTTCCGGGCCCAAAGGGGGAGTTATTTCGAAACGGCGTAACAGAAGCTGACGGAAATGTGGTAAAAAAATTCTGCTCCACACGCGATATGTTTAGCTTTTATCTCGATCCCGAAAACACTCGCAACGTAACGAGTATTTTAGTGCATGACATGAGCAAAGCGCCGTGGGATGCACCTAATGATGGCTATTTCGTCGATGCTCGCAAAGCGTGGTTTGTGGTTAACTCGTCACAAAAAGGCGCAATGGGTAAAACACTCGCGAGCTTTTCTCAACAAGCTGATGCCCAAGCATTTGCAAGTGAGTTTGGTGGTCAAGTATTAGACTTTAAGGCCATTAAACTCTCTGTGCTATAGCTTATTTTACGCTTTGAGCAATAGAGTCTTTTAATACATAAGTTCTCACCGTATACTATGCCGAGAAAATTCAAAGATGACTAAAGACAAAGGAAATTCAATCAGTGAATCCTACAATTAAAAGCTTTAAATATGGTCAACATAATGTGACCATCGAAACCGGCGCTATCGCGCGTCAAGCCGACGGTGCAGTATTAGTAAACATGGACGACACAGTTGTTATGGTTACTTGTGTTGCGAAAAAGAAAGCGGTAGAAGGCCGTGACTTTTTCCCACTAACTGTTAACTACCAAGAGCGTACTTACGCTGCTGGTAAAATCCCTGGTGGTTTCTTCAAGCGTGAAGGCCGTCCAAGTGAAAACGAAACGCTTATCGCACGTCTAATCGACCGTCCGGTACGTCCGTTATTCCCTGCTGGTTTCTTAAACGAAGTACAAATCATCGCTACCGTGGTATCTGTTAACCCAGAAGTTAACCCAGATGTTGCGGCAATGATTGGTACATCGGCTGCTATCTCACTAGCTGGTTGTCCGTTTAACGGCCCAATCGGTTGTGCTCGTGTTGGTTACATCGATGGTCAATACGTACTAAACCCTACAAAAACTGAATTAGAAACGAGTCAACTTGACCTTGTTGTTTCTGGTACAGACAGTGCTGTATTAATGGTTGAATCAGAAGCTGAGATGCTTTCTGAAGAAGTAATGCTTGGCGCTGTAACCTTTGGTCACGATGCACAACAAGTTGTGATTGAAGCGATTAAAGAATTAAAAGCTGAAGCTGGCAAGCCTGCATGGGATTGGACTGCTCCAGTAAATGACGAAGCACAAGTTGCTAAAATCAAAGAATTAAGTGAAGCGCGTTACGTTGAAGCTTACCAAATCTCAGACAAGATGGATCGTAAAGATGCTATCGACGTGATTACTGGTGACGTTGTTGCTGCATTAGTTGAAGACAATGCTGATGTAGATACTAAGAAAGTATCTGAAATCGCACACGATGTTGAAAAAGACGTTGTACGTTCACGCATTATCTCTGGCGCACCTCGTATCGATGGTCGCGATCCTGAAATGATTCGTGCACTAGACGTAATGACTGGCGTTCTTCCACGTACTCACGGTTCAGCCGTATTTACTCGTGGTGAGACTCAAGCATTAGTTACTGCAACACTTGGTACTGAACGTGACGCACAGCGCATCGACAGCATCATGGGTGAAGTAACAGACACGTTCATGATGCATTACAACTTCCCACCATCATGTGTTGGTGAGACAGGTATGGTTGGTTCGCCTAAGCGTCGTGAAATCGGTCACGGTCGTCTAGCTAAACGTGGTGTTCTAGCGGTTATGCCGTCTAAAGAAGAATTCCCATACGCGGTACGTGTTGTATCAGAAATCACTGAATCTAACGGTTCAAGCTCAATGGCTTCTGTATGTGGTACATCGCTAGCACTTATGGATGCTGGTGTTCCAATTAAAGCGTCTGTTGCTGGTATCGCAATGGGTCTAGTTAAAGAAGGCGACGACTTCGTTGTTCTTTCTGACATCTTAGGCGATGAAGATCACCTAGGTGACATGGACTTTAAAGTAGCAGGTTCTACCGAAGGTATTACTGCACTACAAATGGATATCAAAATCGAAGGTATCACTAAGAACATCATGGATATCGCACTAAACCAAGCAAAAGCTGCTCGTTTACACATCTTAAGTGTAATGGATGAAGCAATTGCTGGCGCACGTGAAGATGTTTCTGAGTTCGCACCTCGTATTACTACAATGAAAGTTCCTACGGACAAAATCCGTGACATCATTGGTAAAGGCGGCGCAACAATCCGTGCACTAACCGAAGAAACTGGTTGTGTTATCGAGATTGAAGACGACGGTACAGTGAAAATTGCATCAACTGACAGCAACAAGTCGAAAGACGCAATTGCTCGCATCGAAGCAATCACAGCTGAAGTTGAAGTTGGCAAAATCTACCACGGTGCTGTTAAACGCATCGTAGACTTCGGCGCATTCGTTGAAGTACTTCCTGGTAAAGATGGTCTAGTACACATTTCTCAAATCACCGAAGAGCGTGTAGAGAAAGTAACTGACTTCTTGAAAGAAGGCCAAATGGTAGACGTGAAGGTTCTAGAAATCGACCGTCAAGGCCGTGTACGTTTAAGCATGAAAGATGCTAAACCTGCTGCCGAAGCACCAGCTGCTGAGTAATTAACTGACTAGTTAATTCTTAAGTGAATAAAAGCCCACGTTGTGAATGCAACGTGGGCTTTTTTGTATCTTAATTTTAAGAGAGTGAAGTAAGCCCCAATCGTTGGTTGTCCAACTATTGGGGCCACTTCATAATGAAATTTGCGCGGACTTTTTCGTGTTTAAATAGGGCATATTGAAACTGTAAATGATTTTTTTGATATTTATCATAATTTACTTAGTGGGCTAATTACTCCATTAGCGCCAGCTTGAATGACGTGGGTATATATTTGTGTAGTTCTAATATCTGTATGGCCTAGTTGCTCTTGAATAGTGCGAATGTCTGAACCTGTTTCCAATAGGTGTGTTGCAAATGAATGCCTTAACGTATGTGAGGTTACATGTTTAAAAATTTGTGCTTGCTTTGCCGCTTGTTTAATCGCCTTTTGAAATGTTGTTTCGTTAATATGGTGGCGTCTAATATTGCTAGTGCCCGGCTCGCAGCTTAATTTATATGAAGGGAACAGGTAGTGCCATAAAAAATCGAATGGCGCATTTGGGTCTTTATGAGACAAAGCATAAGGTAGTTTAACACCGCAGTATTCTTTGTTGCCCACATCTAAATTAAAACATTTATTAGCCAGTGTTATTTGATTTTTCAATGGTTCTTGCAGTTCTTTTGCTAAAGTAACCCTACGATTTTTTCTTCCTTTGGCATTGTGGATTGAAAGTGTGAAGTAGTTAAAGTCAATATCTTTGATCCTAAGCCTAATAGCTTCCATCAACCTAAGCCCACTGCCATACATTAACTTTGCTAGCAAATCATACTTTGGCGGCATTTGCACAAGCAAACGGCGCACCTCATCGTGCGTTAATACGACAGGGAGTTTTCGCTGTTTGTTACTCCGGTGAAATCTAAGTGAAGGGTCTAAAGGCTGTTTAACAATTTCTTGATAAAGATACACTAATGCATTCAACGCTTGAGACTGTGTACTCGCGGCTACCCCTCTTTGAATTGTCAAAAACGTCAAGAAATTTTCAACTTCTCTGTCACCAAGACATGATGGGTGTTGCTTATTATGAAAGTTAATAAAGAACTTTATCCAATATAAGTAAGACTTAATGGTCAGCCTCGCATAATGTCGAGCTAGCATTACTTCTTTAATATGATTGAGGAATGGTGAATTTTTTATATTAGCACCTACTGTTTATTCATACAGTTTAATAGCTGTCTCTTATACACATCTCCGAGCCCACGAGACTAGGCATGATCTC
>CAJXRU010000182.1 GCA_913060565.1 uncultured Gammaproteobacteria bacterium
CTCAAGAAGAGTACGTGCTCGCCTTATCGCAAGATAATATTCGATTAGTTGATGCTGCTTACAAGCGCTTGGTGTATTTGGCCATGCCAGTGCCAGCGATACAGCAACTTAATAAAACACGACAAGTGAAGCGCATCTTTACTGTTCATGCGCACAATAGTGGTGTTATAGAATCTTTAATGACCAAAGCAGGAGCTTTCGTAACGCCATCTCAAGTATTAATGACGGTGATTTCGTTAAATGAAATGTGGCTAAAAGCGGACGTTTTTGAGTCGCAACTGTCGATGACTACGCTAGGAGCCACAGCGAAAATTACGATTAATGGCATTAATAACCGTGACTGGGCAGGCGTTGTCGATAAGATTTATCCGATGCTTAATGCCAGTTCTCGTACTGCGACACTGCGACTTCGCGTCGATAATGACGACCAATCTCTAAAAGCGAATATGTTCGCAAGCGCCAACATTAAATTTCAAAGTATCAAGCAAAGTTTGATGGTTCCTCGTGATGCTGTCATTAGAAGTGGTCTGAATAATAGAGTGGTGATGGCGTTAGGTGATGGCAAGTTTAAATCTGTCGCGGTGAGTTTAGGGCGTGAAAACCAGCATTGGATAGAAATTACCGACGGCCTCATGGCACAAGATCGCGTGGTCACATCTGCACAATTCTTGATTGATTCAGAGTCGAACATATCATCGGATTTAAAACGTTATCGACCTGCTGATTCAGCATCAGAATTAGCAAGTAATGGCAGTGTATGGGCACAGGCAACCGTAAATCGCGTGATGGAAAATCATGAGATGGTCAATGTCACTCACGAACCAATTGCAAAGTGGAATTGGCCAGCAATGAGTATGAACTTTTATGTCGATGAGGCTATTGATCTGAACAGTTTTGTTGTTGGGCAACGATTGGCTATCGAAATAGTTAAAGATGATGAAGGTGATTACATCATCATCAGCGTGAAAATGCTGGAGCATGCTCATGATTAATGCCGTTATAAAGTGGTCTATTAGTAATCGTGTTTTAGTGTTGTTAGCCTGCGTGTTGCTCGTTGGGGCGGGACTTTATAGTGTTAAGAAGACGCCTGTGGATGCGATTCCTGACTTATCTGATGTACAAGTCATTATTAAAACGAGCTATGCCGGACAAGCACCGCAAGTTGTGGAAGAGCAAGTAACTTACCCGCTTACTACAGCGATGTTATCAGTGCCCGGCGCGCATACTGTGCGGGGTTTTTCATTTTTTGGTGACTCCTACGTTTATGTCATTTTTGATGATGATACGGATATGTATTGGGCCCGCTCGCGGGTGCTGGAATATCTATCCCAAGTCACGTCACAATTACCCAGCGCTGCTAAACCGCAATTGGGGCCTGATGCGACAGGCGTCGGCTGGGTTTATCTTTATGCGTTAATTGATCGAACAGGTAACCACAACCTTGCTCAGCTGCGAAGCATTCAAGATTATTTTTTGAAATACGAGTTACAAACAGTGGCTGGTGTGTCGGAAGTTGCGGCATTAGGCGGCATGGTAAAACAATATCAGGTGCAAGTTGATCCTCATCAGTTGAAGGCTTATCAAGTGCCTTTGTCTGTTGTTGCCACTGCAATAGAAAAAGGTAATCAAGAGCAGGGCGCATCAGTTATTGAGATGGCCGAAGCGGAATATATGATCCGCGCAACCGGATATCTAAAGTCAATTGAAGATATTGAAAACATTCCTTTAGGCGCTAGTGATAGCGGGACGCCTTTATTGATCAAGCATGTTGCTAATGTGGTTGAAGGACCACAAATGCGTCGTGGCATTGCTGAGCTTAATGGCGAAGGAGAGGTTGTTGGTGGCATTGTTGTTATGCGTTTTGGTGAAAATGCACAACAAACAATTGATGGCGTCAAAGCTCGGCTTGCACAAATAAGTAAAGGTTTACCCGCTGGCGTCGAAGTGGTGCCCGTCTATGACCGCAGTGAACTCATTGAAAGTGCCGTTGATAATCTATGGCATAAGTTACTTGAAGAGTTCGCCGTCGTTATTGCAGTTTGCGCGATTTTTCTGTTCCATCTCCGTTCTTCGCTAGTTGCAATCATTAGTCTACCTGTGGGTATTTTAACGGCTTTTATTGTCATGCAGTGGCAAGGGCTTAACGCCAACATCATGTCATTAGGCGGGATCGCCATTGCCGTTGGCGCGATGATTGATGGTGCCATTGTCATGGTGGAAAACTTTCATAAACATATAGAAAAAACACCGCTGACGGATGACAACCGTTGGCAACTGGTCAGCAAGGCTGCGACAGAAGTCGGACCCGCACTGTTCTTTAGTTTATTAATTATTACCGTGAGTTTTTTGCCCGTTTTTACCTTAGAGGCACAAGAAGGGCGCATGTTCTCGCCTTTAGCGTATACAAAAACTTATGCAATGGCAGCTTCTGCTGCGCTGGCTGTGACCTTAGTACCAGTATTGATGGGATATTTTATTCGCGGAAAAATAGTGAGTGAGAAAAAGAATCCTATCAATCGATTATTGATGGCGTGCTATATACCACTATTGCAAAAGACGATGAAATTCCCAGTCATTACCTTGCTTCTGGCGATGGGTGTTTTAGCATCGAGTTTATTGCCGTTAGATAATATTGGTAGCGAATTTATGCCGCCGTTAGATGAAGGTTCAATGATGTATATGCCGACGACTTATCCGAGTTTATCTGTGGGTAAGGCACGGGAAATTCTTCAACAAACTGACAAGCTAATTATGACGGTTCCGGAGGTTAAATCTGTTTTTGGTAAAATTGGTCGCGCGGAGACAGCGACGGATCCAGCACCGCTTACGATGGTTGAATCCTTTATTCAGTTAAAACCAAAAACCGAATGGCGTCCGGGAATGACCAGTGAAAAAATTCAGCGTGAATTAGATAGTGTCGTATCTTTGCCTGGCTTAACCAATGCTTGGGTCATGCCAATAAAAACGCGTATCGATATGTTAGCGACGGGAATAAAAACACCTGTTGGTATCAAGATAGCTGGGACTGATTTAGCGGTTATTGAAGACATTGGAAAGCAGATCGAGGAAATATTGAATGCTGTCGATGGCACAGCCTCTGTTTATGCGGAACGTGTTGTTGGCGGACGCTATTTAGATATCGACATCGACCGCGCAAATGTGGCGCGATATGGATTAAACATTGCTGACATCCAGCAAGTTATCGGTGCGGCTATTGGCGGAAAAAATGTGACACAAACGGTGGAAGGCTTAGCGCGTTATAACGTCAATATTCGCTATCAGCAAGACTTTCGTAATTCTCCTCATCAGTTGAGACAGCTACCAATTTTAACACCGCAAGGGCATTATATTCGCTTGAGCGATGTAGCTAATGTCGATATTACGAATGGTCCAACTGGCATCAAAAGTGAGAATGCTCGTCCCAATGGCTGGGTTTATATTGATATTAAGAATGTTGATATCGGTAGTTATGTTGCCAAGGCCAAAACAATAGTGTCAGAGCAACTAACCATTCCAGCTGGATATTCCATTAGTTGGGCAGGGCAGTATCAGTACATGGAACGCGCAAAAGATAAGTTAAGTTATGTTGTGCCATTAACTATCATGATCATCGTGTTGTTATTGTTCTTAAGTTTCAGAAATATCGCCATGGTTGCGATGATCATGCTGACTTTACCGTTAAGTTTAGTGGGCAGCGTTTGGTTATTGCATCTACTCGATTTTAATTTTTCGGTTGCTGTTGGTGTTGGGTTCATTGCGCTTGCGGGGGTAGCGGTCGAGATTGGGGTCATTATGTTGGTCTACTTGAACCAAGCCTATCAAGAGTTATGTGATTGCGATGAAGAAATATCTGTGCCTGTATTACAACATGCGATTATTGTTGGCGCTGGTAGACGAATACGACCTGTGATGATGACTGCACTATCTATTATTGTTGGTTTGCTACCTGTACTTTATGGCACAGGAACAGGCAGCGAATTGATGAGCCGAATTGCCGCCCCTATGGTCGGCGGCATGGTGAGCGCGCTAATTCTCACTTTGTTTGTCTTGCCGACGATTTATTATTTATGGCGTAAATACAGCTTGAAATCGGCAATCGAGAATTCATCCGTGCGTTAAAGTGATTGCGAAAGTACATTGGCTAAACGCTTAGCTGCCAATACCATGCGCTGGTTAATCACTGGCGCAAATGTCGTTTGATAGTCTGCTGGCAAGGTGACTTTGTTGCCTCGTGGACTTTGACATTGCCCATTGTACTTTTGGCAGTAGTTAAATTTAGGCGATGTCACTATTTGATATGACTCATTAGCCCAACTCCACGGGCTATTGCTTTGCCAAGGTTGCACTTTTTGAGCTAAGGTTGCTGGCCCTAATAATTGCATCCATTGTTGATAGTTACGGTTTTGGCGGCTAAGCACGCAATCATCCCAATACCAATGAAGTGTTTCACATCGGGTATTACTCTTTTTAGTGAGTTTAATTTTATTACCACCCCAATCGCTGGCGTAACTGATATGCAAAGGCTGGTGGATATCGCCCAGCCAATGGCCTAAAAACATTAAGGCTTGCGCTTGTTTCCAAGGTTTTTTTGCTGTCAGTAATTGTTGCTGATGTATTGAAACGGCTTGACCAATGCAGTCTTTTTTACAGGCATCAGTCGTAATTTTATTAACTTTTCGCGACACATTTAAGTAGTGCCATTTCTCAAACTTTTTATAATTCTTTTGTTTTTTGACGGCATCAGCCCACACGCAACTCTTGGCAAATGTTATTGGTGAGCCTTGCGGGCGTTTCATATAGTTGTTTAATCTATCTTGATGCTTTTTAGGCATGTTGCTCAGCAGCCGATTGATTTGTTGCTGATTGCTAAGAGACAGTTGTTCGTATGCGAGATCGCAAACGACTTGATGGCCAAGTTGCCCTAGTGCGACACTTGAAAAACTCGTTAATGTTGCAATGCTAACGAGGGCGAAATTTATGAGGTACTTGAGGTTTTTCATCGTGCTTTGCTTAGGTGGGTAATGTAAGTCATAAATCTATAATATGGATCACAAGAACACAACTCAATTTACTTTTTGCGGATTTTGCATAGTTATAAATTGGTCGTCTGCTAGGATGCGCCAACTTTTTGATAAAATGACAATGTTAAAGGAATCCTAATGTTTAAATCGTTGATTAAACGTTTGTTGCCTCACAGTGACGTGAAAAAAAAACCTCTTAATAATAAAGATGTTTTAGGGCTGTCTCTTATACAC
>CAJXRU010000183.1 GCA_913060565.1 uncultured Gammaproteobacteria bacterium
CTATCCTCTTCGTCGGCATCGTCAGATGTGTATAAGAGACAGTATGTAAACTGATTTCAATGACGCATAAAAAACTCACCTCGGTGAGTTTTTTATTATCGAAGTTTAAATCTATTGCCGCTCTTTAAAACCTAGTGGGCTCTTAAAAAAGTTGCGACTTGATGCAACCAAGTGATTCCATCGGCCTAACAATTTCTTTTGATAGGCCGATTCTAAATCAAGCGCTGACTTATCATCGGTAACCCAGGTTTCATTTAACAATTTTTTGCCATACATAACGGCGTCTGGCGAGCGAACGCTTAATTGCTTTGCAAACTCAAGCGCATCTTCCAATGGATTATCGCTAATTTTTGTAATTAATCCATAATCTAATGCTTGTTCAGCACTAAAAATACGCCCAGTCATCACCAACTCCTTGGCAATATCAATACGGGTCAACTCTCGCAGAGTCACACTTAAACTCATGTCTGGAATAAGTCCCCATTTGGCCTCCATAATTGAGAAACGGCAATCGGCAGTTGAATACCTGAAATCGGCACCCAGAGCAATTTGCATCCCACCACCAAAGCAACTGCCATGAGTCACAGCGATAACAGGAACAGGTAAACTACGCCATAAATAACCGACATCTTGTGCTAAATTTGACACTTCATGCGCTTCTTTCTTTAACAAAGTATGTGCGTTAAGGGGATTTTTTAAGACAGACACCATATCCAGCCCAGCACAAAAGCCTTTGCCGTTGCCTTTTAAGATAACAGCTCGAATGGATTTATTCTCTTTAAGCTTGGCGACAGTGCCGGTAATGCCATCAAACATTGCCATATCAAGCGCATTATATTTTTCGCCACGATTTAAGCTAACAATTGCAATATCATCTTGATATTCAACCAATACTCTCGATTCCATACTTCACCTGCAAAACTATCATCAAAGAATGATATTTAAACACTCATTTGAAATTTAAACTAGTGTTTAATTTTTAGCATAGGCATAAAAAAAGCCATATCAATGATATGGCTCTTTGGAATTAACAATGTAGAGTTGAATTAAGCAATAGTTACACGGGCAAACTTACGTTTACCTACCTGAACAACAAAGACACCGCCTTGTTCAAGTTCTTGCTTGTTGTCTTCGCACTTAACGCCATCAATTTTAACGGCGCCTTGCTTGACCATGCGATTTGCTTCTGATGTGCTGGTCACTAAACCGGCTTCTTTAAGCAAGTTAGCCATTGGTAAAACAGCTAATGTCAGCTCAGGCATTTCATCTGGGATTTTTCCCTTTTGAAAACGTTCCGTGAACTCCTTGTGCGCATTTTCAGCATCTTGCTCAGTATGGAATCGAGCAATAATTTCTTTCGCCAATGCAATTTTCACATCACGAGGATTAGAGCCATTACTAATGTCTGTTTTAAATTGCTCAATGTCGCTTAACGGTCTAAAGCTTAATAACTCATAATAGCGCCACATCAATTCATCTGAAATTGACATTATTTTACCGAACATTTCTGACGGTGCTTCACTAATACCAATATAGTTATTGGCAGATTTCGACATTTTTTTAACGCCATCTAAGCCTTCAAGTAGCGGCATCATCACAACACACTGTGGTGCTTGACCATTTGCTTTTTGAAGTTCACGACCCATTAATAAATTGAATTTTTGATCAGTACCACCAAGCTCAACATCAGTCTTCATTGCTACTGAATCATAGCCTTGCAACAGAGGATATAAAAATTCATGAATCGCAATAGGTTGGCCACCAGCGTAACGCTTTTTAAAATCATCACGTTCTAGCATACGAGCAACCGTTTGGTTAGCCGCTAATTTTATCATTCCTACTGCGCCAAGCTCTTCTAGCCATGACGAATTAAATGCAATTTTTGTTTTTGCAGGATCTAAAATCTTGAACACTTGCTCGGTATAAGACTCCGCATTTTTAAGCACTTGCTCTTTGGTGAGCGGCGGACGAGTTGTATTCTTACCAGTCGGATCGCCAACCATTGCCGTAAAATCACCAATCAGAAAAGTTACCTCGTGGCCTAACTGCTGAAATTGGCGCATTTTATTCAAAATAACCGTATGACCAAGGTGAATATCAGGTGCAGTAGGATCAGCCCCTAATTTAATTTGCAGTGGACGATCGAGTTTAAGTTTTTTAATGAGTTCTTCTTCAACAAGAATTTCATCTGCACCGCGTTTAATTTCGTTTAGTGCATCAGCTACCTGTGACATCCACAGCTCTCCTACAATGGTAAACAAAGCCTATGATTAACAATCAAATCAAAAAAAATGCAACAAATCACTGAGTTTGTGCCGCAAAATTAGGCTTATAGGTTTAAGGATATAAATAAAGCTGGTAATCTTACTCGATTAGCGTTGGAAAATGAACTTATAAGCTACTAAGAAAGTCGTTTTCCATCATATAAAATGCATTCGTTAGATTTTTTAGGTTATGACTCAAATTTATCATCAACTTCCCCATCGACATAAGCAGCTATTAATAGCCGTCTCTATAGTTACCGCTATTCTTTTTTTATTACCAAGTGATGATGCTAAAGCCTCTCGTTCTGACTCTGACGATGCCACATTAAAAGTTGCTCAACGCTATCAAGTGGCCATCGATTCAGGTAAGTCGACATTAGTACCTGTAGACGCTCCGAATAACGTTGCAGTCGGCAAAGAGCAACGATTAACCGCAATGCCAACTAAGACAGCTGTAGAATCAACCCCTGTTATTCCGCAAGAAACGATCGAAGAGTTGGCAACTGTCACTCTGCCCTCATTGCAATGGCAAACTGTTGACGTAAAATCAGGTGATAACTTAGCACTAATTTTTGATCGTGCTGGATTTAGCCCACGCACATTACACGATATTACGAGTGTAGGAAAAGTCACTAAAGCCCTCAAGAAGATCATGCCAGGCCAAACGATTAAATTTGGCGCAGATGCTGACGGAAAATTAAAAGAGCTAAAATATCAACAAGATATAATTACGACTTTAGTGGTGACTGCAAATGACAGTGGTTATCAAGCGAGCACTGAAAAACGTGAACTTGAAACGCGTGAAAAGCTTGCAAGTGCAATCATCGAATCAAACTTTTGGAATGCGGGAATAAACGCAGGCCTTGAGCCCAGTGTTATCATGAACCTTGCAAATATTTTCGGATGGGACATCGATTTTGGTCTTGATATTCGTAAAGGTGATCATTTTAATCTCATTTACGAAACCAAGTTCTTAGACGGAATAGAAGTTAAAACTGGGCAAATCATTGCTGCTGAGTTTGTTAACCAAGGACAGAGTTATCAAGCAATTCGCCATACAGATGGTGAGTATTATTCAGCATCTGGACGCAGTATGCGTAAAGCATTTTTACGTGCACCAGTCAGCTTTAAATATATTAGCTCCAACTTTAATCCTAGACGCTTACACCCCGTAACCAAAACAATTAAGGCGCATAATGGTATCGACTATGCAGCCAAAAGAGGAACCCCTGTTCAAGCATCAGGTTCGGGAACGGTCACTGCCTCAGGGTATTCTAAATATAATGGTAATTATGTCTTCATTAAGCATGGCGAGAAGTATCTCACTAAGTATCTTCATTTACACAAGCGATCAGTTCGAAAAGGACAACGTGTAAAACAAGGTCAAAAAATCGGTACCGTTGGGGCTACAGGACGAGTTACCGGCGTGCACCTGCATTATGAATTTTTAGTAAATGGCGTTCATCGCAATCCAAGAACCGTTAAATTACCAAAATCGCAACCGATTGCAAAAAAAGAGAAAACTGCGTTTTTGGCGACTGCGAAAACGCGTATGGCGCAGCTTGAGACAAATAAACGCATAATGCTCGCTAACAATCAGGAACGTTAAGTGATTCCACAGATTTATATTGGTTTGATGTCTGGCACTAGCATGGATGGTGTCGACGTGGTACTAGTTGATTTTAGCGATGGTTCTCCAAACGTTCTTGCGACGCACGATGAGCCAATTCCCAGTGGATTATTAACTCACCTTCATCGATTAGCGGATCCCAAAGTAGGTGATATTAATCTGTTAGGCGAATGTGATCGCGCTAGTGGTGAACTCTTCGCTACAGCGGTGAACAACTTAGTGGAAAAAACCAATTGGGACAGAGAACAAGTCATTGCCATTGGCTCCCATGGGCAAACCGTGCGTCACATGCCAAATCTTCCTTATCCCTTTTCCTTGCAAATTGGCGATGCGTCGACAATTGCGGTGCAAACCCAAATTGATACGGTTGCGGATTTTCGTCGTAAAGATATCGCCTTGGGTGGTCAAGGTGCACCACTAGTGCCAGCATTTCACCGTGCAATGTTTGGAAGCAATCAGAAAGATAGAGTCATTTTGAATATTGGCGGTATCGCTAATATTACTTGCTTAGCCAAAGATGGCACGACATCAGGCTTTGATACTGGTCCTGGTAATACCTTATTAGATCTTTGGTATAGTCAACATCATGAGACTAATTTCGATAAAAGTGGTTTGTGGGGAGCGACAGGCGAGGTTAATAACAATCTATTGACGCGCATGTTATCCCATCCATATTTTGCGATGTCTGCCCCTAAGAGCACAGGGCGTGAGCTATTTAATGCGTCATGGTTAAATCAACATCTAAGCCACTTTCCAGCAATACGACCACAAGATGTTCAAGCAACACTTGCTCAACTAACAGCTCAATCAATCGCATTAGACATTTTAACATTGTCTGAAACTACCGATATATTTGTCTGTGGCGGCGGGCTATTTAATGACGATGTCATCAATAAATTACAACAATTACTGCCAAAATGCACAATACAATCGACAGCCGTAATTGGCATTGAACCTCAGTGGGTTGAAGCCATTGCATTTGCGTGGTTGGCATTTTGTTTCGTTAACAAACAATCAAGTAATTTACCCGCTGTAACAGGTGCCAAAAAGGCGGCAATTTTAGGCGCTTTTTACCCGGCAATTTGATTCCGAAGCGTCAATAAATTGCCGCCTTAAAAAACATTTATAAATGTTTTTCAAATAGTTAATCATCATTAATTTTATTTAGGAAAAAAAAAAGAGCCTAAGCTCTCTTTTCTACAATTGTTAACGACTAAACACGAATGTTACGCCAGATTTGCGCAGACTTAGTATCTTTCTTTGCTGATTCAGCAATGGCTGCAGTTTCTGCAGATAGCAGCTGTCTCTTATACACATCTCCG
>CAJXRU010000184.1 GCA_913060565.1 uncultured Gammaproteobacteria bacterium
TGCCTAGTCTCGTGGGCTCGGAGATGTGTATAAGAGACAGGGTACGCGATGAAACAGCTAAACCAGAAAAGAAAGCGGGTTTCTTTACGCGCTTGAAAGAAGGTTTAAAGCGCACAAAACAAAATTTTGGTAGCGGCATCTTTGGCTTATTTAAAGGTAAGCAGATTGATGACGAGTTATTTGAAGACCTAGAAGAGCAATTGTTAATTGCTGATGTTGGTGTAGATACCACCTTAAAAATTATTGATTCTTTAACGCAAGGCGCTTCTCGCAAAGAGCTTAAAGATGGCGAAGCTTTATATAAATTGCTTCAAGAAGAGTTAGTTGAAGTTATAAAGCCGGTGTCAAAACCGTTAGATATCGAAAAGGCAGATGGCCCCTACGTAATCTTAATGGTTGGTGTGAACGGTGTTGGTAAAACAACCACTATTGGTAAGCTAGCGAAAAAATTCCAACAGCAAGGTAAAAAAGTGGCGTTAGCGGCTGGCGATACATTCCGTGCTGCGGCTGTAGAGCAGTTACAAGTATGGGGTGAACGCAATGACATCCAAGTTATTGCCCAGCATACAGGCGCTGACAGTGCGTCAGTTATTTTTGATGCTGTACAGGCGGCGAAAGCTCGTAACGTTGATGTATTGATTGCTGATACCGCTGGTCGTCTACAAAATAAATCGCATTTGATGGATGAGCTTAAAAAAGTTGTACGCGTCATGCGTAAGCTTGATGACACTGCGCCGCATGAAGTGATGTTAACGCTCGACGCTGGTACCGGACAAAACGCGATGAGCCAAGTTCAGCTATTTAATGAAGCCGTAGGTGTTACTGGCTTAACAGTGACTAAGTTAGACGGTACTGCAAAAGGCGGAGTAGTATTTGGATTGGCCGATAAATATCAAATTCCAATTCGTTTTATCGGCGTCGGTGAAGGCATTGATGATTTACGTGAATTTAATGGACCGGAATTTGTTGAAGCATTATTTATGAACGAAGAGTCATAAATTACATAATAATAAAGGAGTTGAGGATGTTCCATGATTCGATTTGAAGAAGTCACTAAGATCTACCCTGGTGGGCAGCAGGCACTAAATCGGGTCAACTTTCATCTTCAGCCAGGAGAAATGGCCTTTCTGACAGGCCACTCTGGTGCTGGTAAAAGCACCTTATTAAAGCTTATCGCTATGATGGAACGCCCGACGTCAGGTCAGGTGTTCATCAATGGGCACAATCTTAACAAGATCACTAAAAAGCAAGTTCCTTTCGCTCGCCGTGATATCGGCATGATCTTTCAAAATCACCGCTTATTAATGGATCGCAGCGTTTTTAATAACGTTGCCTTGCCGTTGATTATTGAAGGTTATCATTTATCTGATATTAAACGTCGCGTTGCGGCGGCGTTAGATAAAGTAGGACTGTTAGCGAAGATTAACAATATGCCGAACACGTTATCTGGCGGTGAATTACAACGGGTCGGTATTGCTAGGGCTATTGTTAACAAGCCGCCGCTACTGCTAGCCGATGAGCCGACAGGTAATCTTGATCCGCACTTATCGATGGAAATTCTTAAGGTTTTTGAAGATCTCAATTCAGTAGGTGTTGCTGTGATGATTGCGACCCATGATTTGGGGCTTATTGCACGCATGAAATATCACACATTTACCTTACGCCAAGGACAAATGATTCACGATGGGTTGTCTTCATCTGATTTAAGGGAGAGTGAGTTTGAGCCTGTTATTTAATCAACGGAAATCTCCCGGGGCGAATAGTGCCAATCCAGGTCATCGTTTGGTGATGTACTTTATTCGTCATCTTCAACAAGCATTGGCCAGTATTGGTGAACTTTGGCGCATGCCTATTTCTTCATTGCTGACAATGGCGGTGTTAGGAGTAAGCCTAGCACTACCAACGACCTTACACTTACTGATGAAAAACGGTCAACAGCTAAGAAGTGGTTGGGATAGTGCCGCTGAAATCACGTTATTTATGGAAGAGGGCGTTAGCGACTCTCAAACACAAAAAGTACTGCGCCGAATTGGTCTTTATGAGCAAGTCAATAAGGTCACCTATGTTGGCGCTGACGATGCGCTTGAAGAATTCAAATCCTTATCTGGCTTTGGTGATGCATTGTCTTACTTAGATAAAAATCCACTGCCGTCAGTCATCTTAGTTATTCCGACAACTCAGTATTCTAGCCCAGAAGGGGCAAGAGAATTGTTGGAGAAGTTGCAACAACAACCTGAAATTGCTTTTGGCAAGCTTGATGTGACATGGTTAGAAAAATTGTCAGCGATTGTTAATTTGCTGGATGATGCGGCGTTAGCGTTAGGTATTTTACTGTTGTTGGCGGTTGCCTTAGTCATCGCCAATACCATTCGTTTATCTATTTTAAATCGTCGCGAAGAAATTGAAGTATTGAAACTGGTGGGTGCGACTAACGACTTTATAAGGCGTCCATTTTTATACACCGGGATCTGGTATGGATTAATTGGGGGTCTGATTGCATGGGTTTGTGTGTCTTTGATCCTGTGGTGGGTAGAAGGCACGTTATTGGATCTTGCTAGTCAATTAGGTTCTGAATTAACCCTGAGTGGGTTAAGTTTTAGTGAATTTTTGATCTTGATCGCACTAAGTTCAGGCTTAGGGTGGCTTGGAGCGTACGGTTCTGTAATGCGCCATGTCTATGAAATTGAACCAGAAAATCAACTTTGAACTTATTGGTAAATCACCTGACTAATATTACTGAAAAACTTAGTAACATTCTGGTCTTTGATCCTCTAGCGATCATTAAAATAGCGTGGTAGACTCGGGTCGAGTTTTAAATAAGGAGTAGTAAATGAGTACTGCAATTCAATCGACTGCATTAATGCCAATAGCCTCTGGTAGCATAGAAACCTACGTTTCTCGCGCTGCGCAGATCCCTATGCTTAATGCTGAAGAAGAGCATGAATTAGCCTCTCGTTTATATCATGACGGTGATTTAGAAGCAGCGCAAAAGCTGATTATGTCGCATCTTCGTTTTGTTGTTCATGTTGCCAAGAGTTATGCAGGTTACGGATTACCGCACGCTGACTTGATTCAAGAAGGTAATGTGGGATTGATGAAAGCTGTTAAGCGCTTCAATCCAGAGGTGGGTGTTCGTCTAGTTTCCTTTGCTGTGCATTGGATTAAAGCTGAAATACATGAGTATGTATTGAAGAACTGGCGCATTGTGAAAGTAGCAACCACTAAAGCACAACGTAAATTATTCTTTAATCTTCGTAAAAACAAAAAACGCCTTGGTTGGTTCAATCAAGACGAAGTTAATGTTGTTGCGAAAGAGTTAGGTGTTTCAACACGTGATGTGCTTGAAATGGAAAATCGCATGAGCCTAACTGACAATTCATTCGATTTATCAAATGATGACGATGATTCTAGCAGTGCTAATTTTGCACCAACCCAGTATTTAGAAGATAAGTCTTCTAACGTTGCAACTTATGTTGAAGAAAAGAACTGGGAAGATCACGCCAATGATAAATTGCGTAATGCACTTGCAACACTTGATGAGCGCAGTCAGCATATAGTGCAGTCGCGTTGGTTAACAGAAGACAAGTCAACGCTGCAAGACCTTGCAAAATATTACGAGGTATCAGCCGAGCGCGTACGACAGCTTGAGAAAAACGCCATGAAGAAGCTTAAAGCCGCCATGGAATAGAAAATTTTGAAAAAGAAGCAGCTAATTAGCTGCTTTTTTTATGCCTGTGTGTTTGTAGTACATAAATGGAATCGAGATGATTAAGCACCAAGTTGATTTAGTAAATGTAGTGGCTAAGGAATGCCCTATCCATAATGAGAATGTGCAAGTTGCACCTGATGAGGAAAATCCATCAACGGCGACAGAGTCAGCATTTGATTTTGATGAAGAGAAGGTAGAGCAAGAACCTGTTTGTATTTGCGAAACCGTTGATAACAATATTTCTTCAAGCTATTGAGGAAGTATCGCTGTTGCTCCTACATATCGTTTATTTGAGCCAGACTTGTTGTTGAGGTGACGTACACGTGCAATGCGAGTCATTTCTGGTAACAAGGTCGACACTGGTACCAGCTCTACACCGAGCTCAGCCAGCTTAGCTGATATCCCTTTTAAAAAACTGATACTTTGCGGGTGAGGGTGTGCAATCGCAATGGCATATTTGTGCTTTTTAGCAATATTAATAAGATGACCAAATTGCTGTGTTAAATACGCTTTATCAAGTTGGTTGTCTAAAAAGATATGGCGATGGCCTGTTCTTAAACCGTGTTCTACAGCGACTTTTTCTGCCATTGAGTACGCTGTCGTTTTACTATCTAAAAAATATAGTTGTTGTTGAGATAGCTCGTCCATTAACCAACCGAGGTTTTTTGGCTTGGTTGTAAATTGGCTACCCATGTGATTATTGATGCCGCTGACATAAGGAATTTCTTTTAGGATGTCTTGAACTTGCTGACGAGTTTGTTGTTCTGTCATCGCAAGTTTTAAAGCGCCTTTGCCGAGTAAATGATTGTTGTGAACTGCTTCCATCGGAATATGGGCCATCACTTCACGGTCACTGTCATGAACTGCGTTAGCTATTGTGTGGGTGTATGGTGCGAATGGGACAACCGAATAGGTAAATTGACCTGGAAGTGCAAGTGCCGAAAAATCTGTTTTTCGGTAACCAATATCGTCGATAATAATCGCGATTTTTGGCGAGTTATCATTAGCTATACTAACAGTGCTTAACAAACAGCAGACAATAGCTAGGGTGCTAATTAATAAAATGCGAGCCTTCATTGGTTCTTCACTCTCTGGTGATTAATATACGTCATGTATTGGCGCACATTTGAACAGATAATTCATAAAATGCCAATAATGATTAATAACTAATTTATCTGTCTCTTATACACATCTCCGAGCCCACGAGACTAGGCATGATCTCGTA
>CAJXRU010000185.1 GCA_913060565.1 uncultured Gammaproteobacteria bacterium
TACGAGATCATGCCTAGTCTCGTGGGCTCGGAGATGTGTATAAGAGACAGCCGTTCGCCGATGGTCGTTATTTTTGCGTTGTGCAATGTTATCTTGAACTTGGTAAAGACATCGCCCACTGTCGCTAATAACCCTGGCATATCTAGTGCGACAAGCTCAAATAATGTGTGTTCACCATGGTCGCAATTGATAAAGGATATTCTAGTCGGTACTTTAAACTGTTTAGTACGTCTGGCAATTCTTCGATAATTATGCGGTTTAAAATGTTTTTGCGTGAGGGACTTTGTCAGTGTTTGAACAATGGACTTTATACGGCGCTCATCACTTATTGGTTGTCCGTCGTGTTCAGATATATTAAAGGTATCTAGTGCCCAGCCACCTGTTGTCGCCATGACGTGTGCGTCGTTTATTTGAACATTTTTACTGCCTAAAACACGCATCACTTTGGCGAACAAATTTGTCATATCTTGTGTGTAAACAAAGAGTTCACTCACTGTTTTATTGGTATTATGAAATATCGCAATAATCGGTTTGTTTGGTGGCTGATTGCGTAAAATAAGATCACAATGTTGCGCTATTGACACTGGCGTATGCCGCAAGAAATAGTCATCTTGGAAATATCCCCATAACTCTTCTACTGCATGCTTATCGTAGAATGCATCATTGGTGTGTAATTGATGTAATGCCTTGGCTTTGTATTCGGTAATTCGTTCTTCTGCATCAACATCACCTTGCGCGCCACGGCGAAGTGCTCGCAGGGTATAAAAGTATAACTCTCTTAAAAGAGAGCCTTTCCAATTATTCCACAGCTTATTGTTAGTGGCGCATATATCGGCGACGGTTAGGCAATATAAATAGGCTAATCGCGTTTCGTCTTGCACAATATTAGCAAAACTATTAATCACATCAGGATCATGAATATCTCGTCGTTGAGCAATAACAGACATCAAGAGATGATTTTCCACTAACCAAGCAATCAGGCGCGTATCGTGTTCATTAAGATTATGTAAGCGTCCAAATTCGAGCGCATCAAGCGCACCTAATTCACTGTGATCTCCGCCACGTCCCTTACCTATATCATGAAAAATTGCGGCAAGTACTAATAGACCTTTTTTGGTTAAGGTGTGAATAAGTACACTACATAACGGAAATTCGTCTTTATATTTAGGTTGGGAAAAACGGTCGATATTTTTCAGTAGACGATGGGTGTGCTCATCAACGGTATAAGCGTGAAATAAGTCAAATTGCATTTGCCCACTGATCTTTTGCCATGCAGGCATGTAACTGCCAAGAATTCCGTGTTTGTGCATCATTGATAGGGCGCGTATCCCGTCCGGATGCTTAATGATACTCATAAAAGCGACACGGCATTGTTCATCATCGCAAAGTGGTGCAGACAAGTTGTCGCGAGCAAAACGCAGCTGCCGTAGCGTCGGCGCATATATACCGGTAATTTCTTTGTCTTTAGCGACGTTTAAAAATAGCGTGATAATCTCTGATTTATTGTCAAATAATTCATCACTTGTCGACTCTATAAAATGACCACGTCGTTGATAATTTTCATCCATGATGCAGACATCTAGTGTTTTTATTCGCCCTAAAAATTCGCGTTTAAACAACTGAAGTAGCATTTCACACAATTCGGCTACTTCTCGGATCTGCTGATAATATTTTTTCATCATGACTTCGACAGCAAGCTGATCTTCATCACTATAGCCCATCGCATTTGCGACTTCATGCTGATGATTAAAAAGCATCTTATCTTCAGGGCGACCAGCCGTTTGATGAAGTGCGAATCGCATTCGCCAGAGAAAATCTTGGCAATTTAACAGCTGATCTAATTCTTCTTGTGACAAGAAACCATGTTGAACAAGCTGCTCGATAATTGTGGTCTTAAAATGACGTTTAGCGATCCAGCCCACCGTTTGAATATCGCGTAAACCGCCAGGACAGGTTTTTATATTAGGTTCAAGATCAAATGCGTTATTAGCATCGTGGCGCGCAATCTGTTCATCGCGTTTTGCGAGGTAAAACTCGCTGCTGGGCCAAAAGTCAGGTTGCTCAATTGCTAACTGCAGTTGTTCATATAGATCGTCTGGACCACTAAGAAGTCTGCTTTCCATTAAATTGGTGGCGACAGTAATATCATCCTTACCAATGCTAATGGTTTCTTTTAAGGTACGGACGCTGTGACCAATATCGAATTTAATGTCCCATAACAATGTAATGAACTGACTTACTTTGTCGCTCTGCTCATTGGTGAGGGTTTTTAGAGAAAGGATGAGTAAGTCAACATCCGAATGTGGATGCAATTCTCCGCGGCCATAACCGCCAACAGCAATTAACGAGACTGGTGTATGGTTTAGCTCAAAGCGTGTCCAGAGTTGTTGTAATAAATCATCAACGTATTGGCACCGTTGATGAAGAAGTTCGCGAATATCACCACCGCGATTAAATTGCTCATTAAGCCAATCTGAAAAATCACTATTGGCCTGCTTGCAAGATGTAATTAGTTGTCTTGGTTCTACTAATTCAACGTCCAATACTACTGGTGGTGACATAATTTCCCTTATTTAATTTATTAAGCGTGTTCGATTACACGCGCTATTTCTTCATCACTACGTAGGGTTAATATTTCAACGCCATTATCCGTGACTAACAATGTATGTTCCCATTGGGCTGACAATGAACGGTCTTTAGTAACTACCGTCCAGCCATCATTGTTAGCCATTTTACTAAAGCGTTTACCTGCATTTACCATAGGTTCGATGGTCAAACACATACCTGCTTGCAAGGTTTCGCCAGTGCCTGGCTTACCGTAATGCACGACTTGTGGATCTTCATGGAATTCAGCGCCAATACCGTGTCCACAATATTCGCGAACAATAGAATAATTCATGCCTTCACAGTAAGTTTGAATAGCGTGACCGATATCGCCTAATTGAACACCTGGTTTTACCATGTTAATCGCTTTATAAAGACTCTCTTGAGTCGTCTTAATTAAACGATTGGCTAAGATACTTGCTTTACCAACCACAAACATCTTGCTGGTATCGCCGTGATATCCATCTTTAATAACCGTAACGTCAACATTAATGATATCGCCTTCTTTAAGCTTTTTATCACTGGGAATACCATGACAGATTACGTGATTAACAGAGGTACAGATTGATTTTGGAAAACCGTGATAATTTAAAGGTGCAGGAATAGCATCTTGCTCTTCAACAATGTAGCGATGACAAATATCATTTAGCTCATCTGTGGTTACTCCTTTTTTAATAAAAGGGCCGATCATTTCTAGTACTTCTGCCGCTAATGCGCCCGCAGTGCGCATTTTTTCAATTTCTTGGGCTGTTTTTATGGTAATTGCCATGTTGGTATCTCTATTTTAAATTGCCAATAATGTTGGCTAAAACTTGTTTTTACCCGGTGTTTTTGGTATAAAGCGCGCCGGGGAATATATTCAACTTTCATCTAAAGTCGGTTTAACACTGATTTTAATGATCTTGTCTATAAAGAACCACTAAAAATTACATTTATCTTAAATCACACACGTATTTTTAACTGATTTCGGGGTGCTTTGGCGTCAAATGGACAAAAAAGTTCGAAATTTAGGATACGTGGAGGCCTAACCCCAAGAGGAAATTTATTATGGCTACTGTTTCAATGCGCGATATGCTGCAAGCTGGTGTTCACTTCGGTCACCAAACTCGTTACTGGAATCCAAAAATGAAACCATTCATTTTCGGTGCGCGTAACAAGGTTCATATCATCAACTTAGAGCAAACTGCACCAATGTTTAACGAAGCACTTGCTGTACTTAGCAATGTTGCATCTAAAAAAGGTAAAATCCTTTTTGTTGGTACTAAGCGCGCTGCTGGCGATGCTATCAAAGAATCGGCACTAGAGTGTGACCAATTCTACGTAAACCACCGTTGGTTAGGTGGTATGTTGACTAACTGGAAAACAGTTCGTCAATCAATCAAGCGTCTAAAAGATCTTGAGCAACAGTCACAAGACGGTACTTTCACTAAATTAGTTAAGAAAGAAGCGTTAATGCGTACTCGTGAAATGGAAAAACTAGAGAAATCTCTAGGCGGTATCAAAAACATGAATGGTTTACCAGACGTGATTTTTGTAATCGATGCTGATCACGAACACATTGCTGTTAAAGAAGCTAACAACCTAGGTATTCCAGTTGTTGCTATCGTTGATACTAACTCTAACCCAGATGGTATCGATTACATCGTTCCTGGTAACGATGATGCGATCCGTGCTATCCAGCTTTACACTAAAGCTGCTGCAACTGCTGTTAACGAAGGTCGTAACAACACTGTTGCTGCTCAAGCAGAAACTGACGGTTTCGTTGAAGCTGAGTAATTTAGATTAATTGATCTAGATAACACATTTGAGTAGGTACCAAGGAGTAATCTTTGGTGCCTTTTTGAAATACAGAGGAATAGAAAAATGGCAATTACTGCTAAGTTAGTAAAAGAACTTCGTGACCGCACTGGCGCTGGCATGATGGATTGTAAAAAAGCGTTAACCGAAACTAACGGTGACATCGAAGCTGCAATCGATCAAATGCGTAAAAACGGCCAAGCAAAAGCGGCTAAAAAAGCGGGTAACATCGCTGCTGAAGGTACAATCATCATCAAACAAAAAGATGGTGTTGCTGCACTTCTAGAAGTTAACTGTCAAACTGATTTCGTTGCTAAAGACTGTCTCTTATACACATCTGACGCTGCCGACGAAGAGG
>CAJXRU010000186.1 GCA_913060565.1 uncultured Gammaproteobacteria bacterium
CGTGGGCTCGGAGATGTGTATAAGAGACAGCATTAAGGTAGATATCCTTAAGCGTACATACGGCGTTGAGCTAATTGTAGGTGAGCCTCAAGTTGCATACCGTGAAACTATTACTCGTGAAATCGAAGATAGCTACACGCACAAGAAGCAATCTGGTGGTTCTGGTCAGTTCGGTAAGATCGACTACGTTATCCGTCCAGGCGAAGCTAACACTGGCCTAACATTCAAATCTTCAGTTGTTGGTGGTAACGTTCCTAAGGAATTCTGGCCAGCAGTTGAGAAAGGTTTCGCTAGCATGATGAACACCGGTACTGTTGCTGGTTTCCCTGTGTTAGACGTTGAATTCGAACTTAAAGATGGTGCTTTCCACGCAGTTGACTCGTCAGCTATCGCGTTCGAAATCGCTGCTAAAGGCGCATTCCGTCAATCTATGCCAAAAGCTGGCGCACAACTTCTTGAGCCTATCATGAACGTTGACGTATTCAGCCCAGATGACAACGTTGGTGACGTAATTGGTGACCTTAACCGTCGTCGTGGTATGATCAAAGACCAAATGGCTGGCGCAACAGGCGTTCGTATTAAAGGTGACGTTCCTTTATCAGAAATGTTCGGTTACATCGGTTCACTACGTACAATGACTTCAGGCCGTGGTCAGTTCTCTATGGAGTTCTCACACTACATGCCTTGTCCACAAAACGTAGCAGAGCAAGTAATTGCTGACGTTAAAGAAGCTAACAAGAAGTAATTCTTCTTAATAGTTAGATTCTTTATAAAACCCCGTTAGATTATCTAACGGGGTTTTTTTATGGGCATACTTTTTGGAGAGAATATAGTAATGAATAAGCGAGAACATTGGCAGCAGGTGTATCAAACTAAATCTGCAACTGACGTTAGTTGGTTTCAATCATCAGCCAATCTTTCTTTTACCTTGATAGAACAATCCTGTCAAAAGGGCACTCCGATTATTGATATTGGCGGCGGTGCTTCCTGTTTAGTTGAGCAATTAGTGGATAGTCACTATAGCAATCTTTCAGTGTTAGATATTTCGCAGCAAGCCTTAGACATCGCAAAGCAAAACCTATTGAAGTACGCGAACTCAAACTCGTTGAATTCTGTTATATGGTACTGCTCAGATCTGCTAACATTCAACTTTGAAGCGGACAGTTTTGGTTTGTGGCATGATCGCGCTGTTTTTCATTTTTTAACTGAAGATGCAGAGCAATTTACTTATCTTAAACAACTCAATAAAGCCCTTAGAGTTGGTGGCTTTGCAGTAATATCAACATTTGATATTGGGGGGCCAACACAATGTAGCGGTATTCCAATTAAACAATATTGTTGGCACACATTAAGTGAACGATTAGGCGCTGCTTTTGAGTTAATTAGTCATCACCAAGAAACACATCGTACACCTTTTGATACAGACCAAGCTTTTAATTATTGTTTATTTAAAAAAGTAAAATGAAAAACTTCAGAGAGCCATTGAGGTAAATTTATTACTTGGGGGCTTGGCTTAAATTGCGTAGAATGCAATTCTCTTTTCTTTGGGTTGGACAATACAATGAGCCTTCAATTAACGCCGCTACAACAGCACTGTCTCAAAGGTATTGGTATAACGCCATGGCAATATCGTCAAGCACCGACTCAACATAGTCCATCTCAAGAGCACGCAACATCTGAACCAGCAGAAACTACAACAAGCACCTGCGAAGCAGTCAAAGAGCCTGTCGCTGATTACGTTATCCCTAAGACGGTTAGCGAGCAGCCAGCCCATCTTGTTAAAGAATTAGAACGTGCGCTGGAGTACGTTGCCAAACACAACAAAGCCATTGAATGGCAGGTACATGAAACTAATTCCCAAGTAGCTCTTACTGAAGGCAAGCTAATGCTACCGTCGCTGGAGACATTGTTTAATTCGCCGTCGTTAAAGAAACAACTATGGCAGTCATTGTTGAGCGCTCAGTCATGAGTCATATCTTTAAGCCTTTTTCACTCGAAGATGTGCCAAATATTTACGCTATTGAGCAACGAGCACAAAGCCACCCAATGTCCCAAAGTGTCATGGAGTCATGTTTAGCTAAACGTTATTTTAATAGCGCACTTTACGTTGCTGGTGAATTGGCGGGATTTTATATTGGCGAGATAGTATTAGATGAATCATCGTTAATCGAGATTTGTATTGATCCTAATTTTCAAGGGAAAGGATTGGGCAGAGCGCTGCTCAGTCACTATATTGAGCAAGCCACCGACAAAGGAGCAATGAGTTGTTGGCTTGAGGTTAGAGAGTCAAACACTGCTGCTCATAAGCTATATCAATCGATGTTATTTAATGAAGTTGATAGACGGATTAATTATTATCCCACCGAAACGGGAAAAGAAGATGCGATTATCATGAGTTATTTCTCATTTGGATAATATAGCGCCAGTCATCGACTGGCGTTATTTTTGGGGCGCTGTGTAATAGCGCTTATGCTGGAAACAGTTGAGTTAGTTTAGTCGCCAACATCATGTCACCAATGGCTTTAACTTTGCCCATCATAAAGGCTGTCATACCGTTAACACTGCCATCTAATAAGCCTTTTAGTGTAGCGCTTTTGAGTTTAAGAGTTACGGATGGATCGTCATGCTCACCTTCTAATATATCGTAACTTCCATCGGCAACGATGAGATGAAATAACTCACCTTCAAGGTCGAACTGAAAAACTTCATTAAGCCCTGCTGCGGCACTTGGGCTGAACTTATTAGCTAAAATTTCTTTGTATTGTGCAACACTAGACATAGTTGATTCCTTATTTTTATCGTTATAAATCTATTTGTTAGATGAGTAATTTTTTTGGTTAGAGCATTAGCTCTAGGTGTGTGAATTAACTTATCACGATTTTTTATAGATGCAAATAAATTTAAACACATGTTTTGATTATATAGCCAAGCTTCCAAAGGTGCATCTTTAAGTCGTTTGGGTATATCAATGCAACAGAGTTAGCAAAACATCACACATTGCTTTCTAAAATCCGTTATAATCGCGCCCATTAATTTTTCATTGATTGACTGCTTAGAGATTTCTATGACGCCTTTTGAGACTTCTGTAAATAAACGCCGTACATTCGCGATTATTTCTCACCCAAATGATTGCTTAAAAGACTAGTTACGCCAACCTGTGACATTAACTACCTATATAACGACAAAAATCAATGTGTTATCTTTTTTATTTGCATTTACCTAAGACAAGTTAGGTCATCTTGAGTCATCTGAAGTCATTGGATTTGTGTACAAAATTGTGTGCATAATTAAACGTTATTTTTAGTAGTTTTTTTTTGTACTTACGGAGACGAAGTTGGCATTATCAGACACATGGCTAAGAGCTAATAATGGAAAGAATCAAAAGAAAGGATTCGTACGAACAGACAGAGATGGATTAAGTATCAGAGTATCTCCGAGAGGAAAGATCGTTTTTCAAATGCGGTATCGTTTTAATGGAAAACAAGATCGAGTAAGTCTAGGTTCCTATCCTTTTATGTCTCTTAAGGATGCGAGAGCAGAGACGGTGCGCTTACGTACGAAGCTCGAAGAAGGGAACTGTCCCAAACTTGTTAAGCAGCTAGCGAAGCAAGAAATCGTAGGTGCTGTGTCGATTAAAGAATTATTCATGCAGTGGTATAAAGCTTATTGTATAAAGAATAAGAAAGGACATAAGGAAATACTTCGCTCATTTGAACTCTATATTTTTCCTAAAATTGGGAACCTTCCAGCAGAGAAAATAACAATTCGCGAGTGGTTGAATGTTTTAGAGGAAGTAGCTAATTCAGTTCCCGGAACTGCACATAGAATACTAACCAATGCAAAGCAGATGTTAAAATGGTCTGTAAATAGAAGACTCATTACTGAAAACTTGCTTAGAGATATTAGCGCGTCTGAAGATTTAAGCATAGAAGATAATGTTGGTGATCGTTTTTTTGATGATGAAGAAATTCGATTGGTTTGGAAAGCTGTTACTGAATCAAAAATGGCACATAAGAATAAATTGTTTGTTAAATTGTGTCTTGTATTTGGCTGTCGAAATGGTGAATTGAGGCTAAGTCAGATAGAGCATTTTGACTTCAACAGAAAGGTTTGGACCGTACCAAAAGAAAATCATAAGCTTGGTAAAAAAACGAAAAAGCCACTGCTTCGCCCGATCATTCCCGAAGTCGAACTGTTGGTTAAAGAAGCAATTCAGTTAAGCGATAGTGACACGTATGTTTTTACTAATAGTGGAAGTCACCATGTGATGGGGCGTAGCGCTCCCTTAGCACTTCCGTACAATATCATGCAATGGTTACGAAAGAATTTGAATATTGAAATGAAGCATTGGTCCATTCATGATTTAAGAAAAACTATGCGAACCAATATGAGTGAATTAACGGAACCACACATAGCTGAGATAATGCTTGGTCATAAATTACCAGGGAATTGGGAGGTATATGACCATCACAAGTACCTTAAGGAACAAGCTGCTGCATACTCCAAATGGTGGAAAAAAATTGTGCTAGTTACAGGAACTAGAGGAACTGATTGAAATGTAGTTACATAAAACCAGCGCCTGTAAATTACTTAGTAGCTGTCTCTTATACACATCTGACGCTGCCGACGAAGAGGATAGTGTAGAT
>CAJXRU010000187.1 GCA_913060565.1 uncultured Gammaproteobacteria bacterium
CTTAACTTCAAATGCCCACACAGTTTATTTGAATACTTATTGTTAAAGAACGTTTTCACTCGACTTACTTAAAGTAGTAAGGAGTTACGCTTCAAACCGTGTGGTTCGTTGCGTTAGGGCTGCGTATATTACGCTTTTAATTTCAGTAGTCAAGAAAAACTTTTAATTTATTTCATTTTAATAAATTATGTTTCTCAAAATTGACTAGAAACCAAAATAAGAATGTTAACTTTATGCTCTTAATCACTTCTTTATATTGAAGCGCTCAATTTACATATTAAGTCTTAATAACATTTGCAACTTTCAGTTAATAATTATCAACATCTCACAAACTGCTTACTATCTAACATCCCTTTCAACATTGAGTCTTAAGCGACTATTTATCGCTGTCTCGTTGAAGAGGTGCGCATTATAGATAGAATGAGTTAAAGCGCAATAGTTATTTTAAATCTTTTTACTACATGGGCATTGTTCGTACAATTTGCAAGATTATTAGCCTATTTTGGGCTATTATGGCGCTAATAGTCTTTCAACACGGAGTAATTACAACTTATGTCTTCCAATCTAACGTCATTTAAAGGTGTTTATCCGACACTAGGACTGCGAAATTATATTGATATCAATACTGTAATCTGCGGTGATGTGGAATTTGGTGATGATTGTAGCGTATGGCCATTTGTTGCCATCAGAGGCGATGTCAATTATATCCGGATTGGTCATCGTTCAAATATTCAAGATGGCAGTGTTTTACACGTAACGAGAAAAAGTGAGAAAAATCCTACAGGTAATCCATTAATTATCGGGGATGATGTCACTATTGGCCACAAGGTGATGCTACACGGATGTACTATAGGTTCGCGTATTTTAGTTGGTATGGGTGCAATAATTATGGATGGCGCTGTTGTAAGCGATGATGTATTCATTGGAGCAGGTACTCTAGTACCGCCGAATAAAGTATTAGAGTCTGGTTATCTTTATGTTGGGAATCCAATGAAAAAAGCGCGCCCGCTCAATGATGATGAACGTGCTTTCTTAACTCAATCAGCGATAAATTACGTTACGCTAAAAGATGATTATCTAGCGTAGAAGTAAACAGCCGTTATCTTCGAGTTGTTCATCAACGATTGCTTGCTGTGTATCTTCTTCTATATCAAAAGAGATCATCGAGCAAAACGCATCGATGGCCTCAGATTGTAACTCACCGGAGAATCCTTTACTTCTTAGGTATTCCAAAGTGAGTGTACACTTGATAATGGCGCCACTATACTGAGCAGTGAACTGCACGTGTTGATTCAAAGGACTCCAAGCCATATCGTCATTAACTAATATGGATTGATTCATGTTAATTGCGCTCTCAGTTCAATAAGTACTGATGCTACCTCTGGATACACATTACGCCATATTCGAAAGCTTTCCGCTGCTTGTCCTACTAACATGCCTAATCCATCACTTGTTTTTTTCACGCCCAGCTCATCAGCCCATCTCAAAAAACAGGTAGGTTCATTGCCATAGGCCATGTCATAACAACAAGTTGCACTAGCGATTACTCGGGATTCAACCTCAGGAAGCTTATTGCTTAAACTAGCAGATGTAGAATTAATAATGAGGTCAAAGTTATTGGTCAAGCGAGATAATTCGCTACAACTTAGCTGGCTACTATCAAATTCACTTACTAATTGTTGAGCTTTTTCAAAAGTTCGATTAGTCACAGTAATAGAAGAAGGAAATTGTTCGAGTAACGGTAATATGCAACCTCGCGCTGCACCGCCAGCGCCAATAATTAGTACTCTCTTATCACGAATTGTTATTCGTTGTCTTAACAGATCTTCAACAAGGCCCTGTCCGTCAGTGTTATCTCCAATAATAACACCATCATTAGTAAAGGATAATGTATTAACTGCTCCGGCTGCTTTAGCTCTTGATGTTAACTCTTGCGCTATTGCAAAAGCCCGTTCTTTAAATGGCACGGTAATATTGCATCCTTTGCCACCTTCTTTCTTAAATTTGTGAATAAAGGTTTCAAATTGGTCAAGTTCAACTTTCTTCTTTTCATAAGCTAGCGTCTGACTCGATGAGCGTGCAAAACTTTGGTGAATAAACGGCGACTTACTATGTTCAATTGGATTGCCAATGACGAGATACTTATCCACTTTAGAGCCTATTCGTTTGTTTGATTCGACTGTTCAACTAATTCAGCGACTTGTTTCTCTAACGCCACAAGTTTTTCTCTTGTTTTAAGAAGTACTTGCGTTTGCACATCAAACTCTTCACGAGAAACAACATCAAGTTTGTTAAGTTGACCTTGAAGTACTTGCTTTGTCTTACTTTCAACTTCATCTGCAACGTTTTTAAGCCCTGGTGGCAGTGCATTTGCAACTTGTTGAGCGATTTCTTCTAATTTCTTTGCATTTATCATCACAGATATCCCTAATTAACTCGACATCATGTTAACTAACATTTGTCTTTATTTATTCCGCCCATTGTAACTATAAATCAGGTAAAATTCGCTAGTTAATCTTGGTGAGTAATAAAAATGAAGTTAAACCCACAACAAAATGAAGCGGTGCATTATATTGATGGCCCCTGTTTAGTTCTCGCGGGCGCAGGCAGTGGTAAAACTCGCGTTATCATTAATAAAATATCTTATCTCATTCAAACTTGTGGATATAAGCCTCGTAATATTGCAGCTGTTACTTTTACCAATAAAGCCGCACGAGAGATGAAAGAGCGTTTAAGTCAAGAATTAGGTAGGAAAGAAACACGTGGCTTAACTGTATCTACTTTCCATACATTAGGTTTGACGATAATTAAGCGTGAAGCAAAAAATATTGGTATCAAGCCTGGATTCACACTGTTTGATGGGACTGATACGCTAGCATTATTAAAAGAGCTCACCGAGAAGGAACTCGATGGCGATAAAGATAAGCTTAATTTACTTCAAGGTATCATTTCTAACTTCAAGAACGATTTAATGACGCCAGAAAAAGCTATCAAACAAGCTCAGTCCGGACAAGACGTTTTATTTGCTCAGTTATACGAGCGTTATCAAAACCAACTCCGTGCATATAATGCATTAGATTTTGACGACTTAATCATGGTGCCGACATTGCTACTGGGCAATAATGCTGAAGCCCGTGAACGGTGGCAAAATAGATTTCATTATTTATTGATCGATGAATATCAAGATACCAACACCAGTCAGTACGAATTAGTTAAGCTGCTAACAGGGATCCGTGGTCGATTTACTGTTGTTGGCGATGATGATCAATCGATTTATTCTTGGCGTGGGGCAAGGCCACAGAATTTAGTGCTGTTAAAAGAAGACTTTCCAAGCCTTCGCTTAATTAAACTCGAACAAAACTACCGCTCAAGTTCACGCATCTTGCGCTGCGCCAATATCTTAATTGCCAATAATCCACATGTTTATGATAAAGCGTTATTTAGTGAGCTTGCCGATGGGCCGTTGCTAAAAGTAATTTACGGAAAAAATGAAGAACATGAAGCAGAAAGGGTTGTCGCAGAGATCGTTCGTCATCGCTTCTTAAATAAAACAGCGTACAGCGATTTTGCTATTTTATATCGAGGAAACTTTCAGTCTCGAGTGTTTGAAAAAGCACTAATGACGAACAGGATTCCCTATAAAATAAGTGGTGGCACGTCATTTTTCTCGCGCAGTGAGATAAAAGATGTCATGGCCTACCTAAAACTACTAGTTAACCCTGATGATGATACGTCTTTCTTACGTGTAGTTAATACGCCAAAGCGCGGTATTGGGCCAGCGACGTTAGAAAAATTGGGGAATTACGCCAATATGAGGCAGCAAAGTTTATTTGCTGCAAGCTTTGAGCTTGGATTAGAGCAAACTTTGCAAGGCGAAAAATTACAGATTTTACAACAATTTACTCGTTGGCTAGTTGAACTTGATGACCAATCTAGACGTGGCGATCCACTTGAAGCTGTGCGTCAGATTATTAGAGATATCAATTACGAAGATTGGCTTTACGAAACAAGTCCTAGTGGAAAAGCTGCCGAAATGCGCATGAAAAATGTAAGCACGCTATTTACTTGGGTGAGCGGTATGCTCGATGGCGACGATTTAGATGAACCGATGACATTGCCAGAAGTTGTAACTCGATTAACATTACGCGACATGATGGAACGAGGAGAAGAAGAAGAGCAAGCAGATCAAGTTCAGTTAATGACCTTACACGCATCTAAAGGGTTGGAATTCCCAATTGTCTTTATGGTGGGTATGGAAGAAGGATTATTGCCTCATCAGGCAAGTATTGATGAAGACAATATTGAAGAAGAACGCCGTCTTGCTTATGTAGGAATTACCCGTGCTCAACGTGAATTGATAATGACGCAAGCAAAAGAGCGACGTCAATATGGTGAGCTTATTAGGCCAACGGCGAGTCGCTTCCTTGATGAACTGCCACAAGATGATATTGAGTGGGAATCTCAGAAGCCGCCTAAGTCTGCCGCAGAAAGAAAACAAACAGCAACTTCTGCCATTGCAAACCTACGAGGAATGCTAAATAAATAACTCAATTAAAAAAGGCCGCGAAAGCGTAATGCCGTTCACTTAACGTGAGCGGCATTTCTTTTTCTCACTGGAAATTTATT
>CAJXRU010000188.1 GCA_913060565.1 uncultured Gammaproteobacteria bacterium
AGAATCAACGCTAAATCACGGGTCGCCTTTCTTTTGGTTACTTTTCTTTGGCGACGCAAAGAAAAGTAACTGGCGTGCGAATGTCGTTGCTCATTGAATAAATTGGACTAAATCGCACGTCAAAATTGCTCCATAGTTTAAGGCGATAAATGGCGGGAAGTAGACGTTATAGGTCAAAAGAAATGTAGTTTGAGATGATAAATTACTCATCGCACACCAAATGAGAATAAGAGAACAATGAATTATTTAGACATCAACAAACAATCAACCCAAGACGCTACTCATGCTTTCATGCAGTGCTGCACTTCAAGCGCTTGGGTTGCCAAAATGGTGGCATCGCGTCCATATAACAATATTGATGAAATTTATGAAGCAGCCAACCAGCATTGGATTGGTTTAGACGAAAAAGATTACTTAGAAGCCTTTGATGGCCACCCGAAAATCGGTGACGTAAGTAGCTTGCGTGCCAAATATGCTAACACTAAAGCTCTGGCAGCGGGTGAACAGTCGGGAATGAGTGAAGCCGACGAGCAAACTATTAACGATCTTGCTCAAGGCAACAGTGATTATGAAGCTAAGTTTGGCTTTATCTTTATTGTTTGCGCGACAGGAAAAAGTGCAGCACAAATGAATGAGTTATTACAAGCAAGACTTGGTAACGATCGCGAAACAGAACTACGTAATGCAGCAGAAGAGCAACGTAAAATTTTTCACATTCGATTAGCTAAATTGACCTAAGGAATTGAAGATGAGCCAAATTACTACCCATATTCTAGATACTACGCGCGGCAAACCGGCGGCTGATGTTCCAATTACGTTATTTATACAAAAAGACAATGATTGGCAAGAAATGTCGACAGGACTGACTAACGACGATGGCCGTATTGGTGATTTACTACATGCCGATGTTGTTTTAGAAGCAGGTACTTATCGCATGCATTTTGACACCAATAGCTATTTCAACGCCAATAACGAGCAAGGTTTTTATCCTTTTGTCGATATTGTATTTAATATTGATGCGAGTGGCAGTCACTATCACATTCCATTGTTATTAACAGCTTACGGTTACTCAACTTACCGAGGTAGTTAATGATGACTGAAAATACTAATAACTTGATAAATAGAGTGTTACACGTAAAGCCTTTAACCAAAGCAGCATTTGCACCTTTTGGTGATGTCATTGAAGTGAATGATAGCAATCAGCACTTTCCAATTAATCAGGGGTACACCACACGTCATCATCAATTAACGCAAATTGAAGCAAATGGTGATGGTGCGCAGGGTATTATTAGTATTTTTCGTTCTACACCGCTTGAGCTACCCATCACTATTACTATGATGGAACGGCATCCATTGGGCTCCCAAGCGTTTATTCCTATGAGTCAACAGCCTTATTTAGTGGTAGTTGCGCCAAAGGGTGAGCTGGATCTGAGTAAAATAGAAGTCTTTTTTGCACAATCACAACAAGGCGTAAATTATCACACTGGCACTTGGCACCACTTTTGTTTGGCGCTTAATGCAGTGAGTGATTTTTTAGTCGTGGACCGCCAAGGCACTGGTAATAATTGTGATGAGATCTTATTGGAACAATCACAACAATTAACCATTGCGTTTTAACCTAATTATTCGGATTTCGAATAATGCATTATTTTTATTGATTAAGAGTTACAAAAATGAACAACACAACCAAGGCCTTTCGCGGCGAAATACTTCACTTTTTAAGCGATCCGGCACAAGACGAATCTAATAGCTATCAATATTTTTCCGATGGCATGTTAGTCGTGAAAAATGGTCTGGTTGATAAGGTTGGCAATGCACACGATGTATTATTAGACCTTGAAGACAACGTTACAATTACCAAATATGACAATGGCATTATGATGCCAGGCTTTGTTGATACACATATTCACTTTCCGCAAACTGAAATTATTGGCTCTTATGGCGAACAGCTGCTCGAATGGCTAGATACTTATACATTCCCAACGGAAGCGCAGTTTGGCGATAAAGATTTTGCACTACCACGTGCTCAATTCTTTTTAGATCAACTCTTACAAAATGGTACTACGACAGCATTAGTGTTTGGCACCGTGCATCCTGAATCTGTGGACGCATTCTTTGAGCGTGCAGAGAAAATGAACCTACGCATGATTTGCGGCAAAGTCATGATGGATCGCAATGCACCGGATAATCTAACAGATACAGCGCAATCAAGTTATGATGAATCAAAAGCATTGATAGAAAAATGGCATGGGAAAGGCCGCCTACATTACGCAGTAACACCACGCTTTGCCCCAACGAGTACTAGCGAACAGTTACATAAAGCGGGGGATTTACTTAAAGAATACCCAGATGTTTTCATGCATACACACCTCAGTGAAAACGAAAACGAATGTGCGTGGGTTAAAGACCTATTCCCAGAATGTGAAAATTATTTAGATGTTTACGACCAGCATGGCTTGTTAAGTAAGCGTAGTGTCTTTGCTCATGGTATCCATTTATGTGATAGCGAGTATCAACGTTTATCGGATACCGACTCGTCATTATCATACTGCCCAACATCAAATCTATTCTTGGGTAGCGGGCTGTTTAATTTAAAAAAAGCAGAACAATATAATGTAGATGTTGGTCTAGGCACCGATGTTGGTGGTGGCACAAGCTTTTCACAGTTACAAACACTTAATGAAGCGTACAAAATTCAACAACTACGTGGTGAAAAACTTAACGCATTGAAATCATTTTTCTTGGCAACATTAGGCGGTGCTCAAGCATTAGATCTAGACAGTAAAATTGGTAACTTTGAAATAGGTAAAGAAGCAGACTTTGTTGTACTCGATTATCAAAGTACAGATTTGATGCGTGTGCGAATGAATAACGCCAAAGATATTTTAGAAAAACTTTTCGTCATGACAACATTGGGCGACGATCGCGCAATTAAAGCGACTTATGTAATGGGAGAGCTGATGCATGATCGCGAAGCGCCCACTAAGAGTGCGCTCTAACCCCAGTTCGAATACGAAAGGGTAAGAATTATAACAATTCACATCATGAGTTATCGCGGTGATAGCTCAGGTGCAGGATTGAGTGGAGTAGTAGTAAATGGATCCTTATATTACGGAATGGTTAAACCTTATTTTGAGGTTTGCCCATGTGATAACGGGCATCGCATGGATAGGTGCGTCATTTTATTTTGTTTGGTTAGATAACCATTTAGAGAAACCACCATCATGGAAATCCGACAAAGGAATTGGTGGCGACTTATGGGCGATTCATGGTGGTGGATTTTATGAAATCGCTAAATACAAACATGCGCCAGAGCAAATGCCTAAATTACTTCATTGGTTTAAATGGGAAGCCTATAGCACATGGCTAACAGGCTTTATTCTATTATCACTTATGTTCTACCTCGGTGCTGAAACATATCTTATTGATCCTTCTGTTGCAGAGCTATCTCCTGTTGTAGCTATTAGTATTGGCCTCGCAAGCATTATTGGTGGCTGGCTCATCTATGACTTACTTTGTCGAACACCACTAGCGAAACACAGCTTAGTGCTAGGTATCATTTTAATGCTACTTATCTGTGGCTTATCTTATGCGTTGAGTCAAACCTTTAGTGCGCGTGGAGCATTCATGCATGTTGGTGCTGTGGTGGGGACGATTATGGCAGGTAATGTATTCTTCACTATTATGCCATCTCAACGTGCGCTGGTAAGTAGCGTTGAAAAGGGAGAACCCGTTGATCCTAGTTGGGGAGCAAAAGCGAAACTGCGTTCAACTCATAATACCTACGCAACCTTGCCGTTGATTTTCATTATGATCAGCAACCATTATCCAATGATTTTTAATCATCAATATAACTGGGCCGTCTTGATGGTCATCTTTGTTATTACTGCCGCAATCAGACAATACTTTGTTGCAAGGCATAAAGGTAATGAGAATAAAATGGTCTTGTTATTCGCTGGATTGTTAACGATAGGCCTCATGGTAGCAATTGCGCCAAAGGCAACTGTTGCTAACAAAGCTAATATTATTGAAGTCGCAAAAGTGAAATCCATCATTAATCAACGCTGTACTGCATGCCATTCAAAAGCCAATACCGATCCTATCTTTACAATTGCCCAAGGCGGTGTTGTTTTAGATACTTTGTCGGATATGAATCGTTGGGCTCCACGTATTCAGGCACGAGCGATTGACGCTAAAGATATGCCGTTTATTAATAAGACGCAGATGACGAATGACGAACGCGATTATTTAGCCAGTTGGATTGCGCAAGGAGCTTTAACTAAATAGTAATATTACTTAATGAGCGTTATTTACAGATAACTTGCCATATAACGCTCATTTTATACTCTAAAAGCTATGTTTTTTGTGATCTTTGACTGTTTTAACCATCAAAGCGTTAAAAAGTTTAAAAAAGCTCTTGCCAACTTCAATTAGATCTCTATAATGCGCATCCACTGACACGGGGAAGCAGCTTCTAAGAAGCAACGC
>CAJXRU010000189.1 GCA_913060565.1 uncultured Gammaproteobacteria bacterium
TCTACACTATCCTCTTCGTCGGCAGCGTCAGATGTGTATAAGAGACAGGGGTAAAACAAGTGTTATGTGCTCTTTGGCATCATAATCTCGTCCTTGAAGCGCTATTTTCAGTGCTTTTTCGACGCTTATTTGCTCTCCTTGTGTTACCGGAAAATGAGGCTGCATTGACCAATTAGTGATTTCTTGACGAAATAGCGCGATAGAGCCTGCGAAAAAGATAATAAATAGTAAGCCAGAAAAAATAAGTCCCAACCAGCCGTGGGCTAGGGTTAATCGTTTGATAAATTCTTTATTCATGTGATGTTTTCGCTGTTAACTAAATAAGAAGAATGCATTGAACATTGCTGAGGGGATAAATAACGCTGTGCAACGTTTTGCCGCTTGCTTAAACGAATCGCTGGCATAACACCAAACCATAATGCCAACCCACATAGGAAAAGAAAATAACAAACCAATAAATAAGCGAGTATCGACTTGTAAAGGCATTAGGAAGTTGAGATTGAGCATGAAGGAGATAGACAGTATGCATCCTCCGATAATGGCTATTGCTGATTTGGACCACATGATTAAGCTCCTCCAAATTGAGCGAATAAAACAACAAAAACTAAACCGACAACACTCACGTTTATGGGTTTTTGTGGCCAATGACCTGCCAATAACGAAATGAGTATCCAATTAAATAACAGTGCGCCAATGCTAAATATAACTGACGTAACTGGCGCGTAAAATTGACTAAACAACATACTGCTAAAGAGTATGGCGCAAATTAGTACACCCCATCCAATGACGGGTGAAAGCTTGTTTTTTAGCAAAGACTGTTTGTCATTGCTGAGATAACTACATAACCCACCTATCCACATTAAGGTGAGCGCCAATCCAGTAATAAACATAGTAATGTTAATGATAATGATTTTTGATTGCGAATTATTTTAAGTGGTTGTTCAAATTAATACCAGTCTTTATTTGGGTTATTTGTATTCCTCTCAGCTCGTGTGAATTTTTTTATGCGCAGTTGCGCGATGTTGTTAGCGTAAATTGTGGGGTTAATGCTATATATTTGAAAATTTATTGGTTAGAATGGGCGGCTTTTTTTAGCATTATTTTCAATTGCAGCGGTGAAGTTACCTAAATGTTCGAAGTAAACCCGATTAAAAATAAAATTGACGATCTCCGTGGGCGTTCCAATATCCTACGTGACTACCTCGACTATGATCACAACAGTGAACGTCTTGTCGAAGTATCCCGTGAATTAGAAGATTCAGCTGTTTGGAATGAACCTGAGCGTGCACAAGCGTTGGGGAAAGAACGTTCAAGTCTTGAAGCTATCGTCAATACCATTGATTCAATGGAATCTGGACTCGAAGATGTCGAAGGGTTACTGGAACTTGCAATTGAAGCAGAAGATCAAGAAACTTTTGATGAAGCTCAGTCAGAACTAAATGATTTAGAGCAACTGTTAGAAAAATTAGAATTTCGCCGTATGTTTAGCGGTAAGAATGATGAAAATGATTGCTACATGGATATTCAATCAGGCTCAGGTGGTACCGAAGCTCAAGATTGGGCGGAAATGGTATTACGAATGTACCTACGCTGGGGCGAAGCGAAAGGCTTTAAAGTTGAGCTGGTTGAAGTAACTGCTGGTGATGTTGCAGGTATTAAAGGTGCAACAATCAAATTTGCTGGTGAATTTGCTCACGGCTGGCTCCGCACAGAAAGCGGCGTTCATCGTTTAGTACGTAAATCGCCATTCGATTCAAGCTCTCGTCGCCATACATCATTTTGTTCAGCGTTTGTTTATCCTGAAATTGATGATGATATCGAAATCGATATTAATCCAGCAGATCTTCGCGTTGATACTTACCGAGCATCAGGCGCAGGTGGACAGCACGTTAATAAAACCGATTCAGCGATTCGTATTACACACTTACCGACGAACACCGTTGTTCAGTGTCAAAGTGATCGCTCGCAACATAAAAACCGTGCGTCAGCGATGAAGCAACTAAAAGCTAAGTTATACGAATTAGAAATTGATAAGCAGAACGAAGACAAACAGGTCCTAGAAGACGGTAAAGCCGATATCGGTTGGGGCAGCCAAATTCGCTCTTACGTATTAGATGCTTCACGTATTAAAGATTTAAGAACAGGCATTGAAAGCTCTAATACTGGATCTGTACTTGACGGCAATCTCGATAAATTCATCGAAGCCAGTCTCAAACAAGGCTTGTAAAAATTATAATTGATTAATGCATACGCGTTAATCTCCAAATATTAAATGTGTTAATAACAGGAATCCACTTACCATGAGTGAGCAAAATAACGTAAACAACGAAGAAGAAGTTGTAGACATTAACGAATTAGTGGCACTGCGCCGCGAAAAGCTAAATGCATTGCGCGAAGCTGGCCAAGCTTTCCCAAATGATTTTCGTCGTAAAGATATTTCAGATGATATTCACATTGCTCATGGTGGTAAGGAAAAGGAAGAACTTGAAGAGCAAGCGATTGAAGTTGCAGTAGCAGGTCGCATGATGACTCGTCGTATCATGGGTAAGGCAGCATTTGCCACTATCCAAGATATGGGTTCACGCATACAGGTGTATGTTGCACGTGATCTACTACCGGAAGGTTTCTATAACACGCAGTTTAAAAAGTGGGATTTAGGTGACATCATTGCGGCTAAAGGTACTTTGTTCAAAACTAAAACTGGTGAATTATCTATTCGTTGTACGCAAGTACGTTTAATGACGAAAGCATTACGTCCATTACCTGATAAATATCACGGCCTGTCAGACCAAGAAACATGCTACCGTCAACGCTACCTTGATTTAATCGCTAATGAAAAGTCACGTGAAGTGTTCAAAACACGTTCTAAAGTTGTTGCGTTCATTCGTAATTACTTATCAGCGAAAAACTTCATGGAAGTTGAAACGCCAATGATGCAAGTGATCCCTGGCGGTGCGACAGCTCGTCCATTCAAAACACATCACAATGCATTAGATATGGATATGTATTTACGTATCGCGCCAGAGCTAAACTTAAAACGCTTAGTGGTTGGTGGTTTCGAAAACGTATTTGAAATTAACCGTAGTTTCCGTAATGAAGGTTTATCGACACGTCATAATCCTGAGTTCACTATGCTTGAGTTCTACTGGGGATACGCAGACTATCAAATGCTGATGGATCTGACTGAAGATATGCTACGTGAATTAGCATTAGACGTTAAAGGGACATCGCAAATTCATTATCAAGGTAATGATTTTGACTTTGGCAAACCGTTTGAGCGTCTAACTGTTGTTGAAGCTATTTTAAAATACACACCAGGCACCACTGTTGAACAAGTTAACGACATGGAACAAGCCACTAAGATTGCTAAAGACTTAGGTATCCAAGTTAAAGACAATTGGGGCCTTGGTAAGATCCAAATCGAAATCTTTGAAGAAACAGGTGAGCATCAATTAATGCAGCCTACATTCATCACTGAATATCCAGCAGAAGTTTCGCCACTTGCGCGACGTAATGATGATAACCCGTTCATTACAGACCGTTTTGAATTCTTCGTTGGCGGCCGTGAAATTGCTAATGGTTTCTCAGAATTAAATGATTCAGAAGATCAAGATCAACGCTTCCTTGAGCAAGTTGCGCAAAAAGATGCTGGTGATGACGAAGCAATGTTCTATGACGGTGATTACATCACTGCATTAGAATATGGTTTGCCACCAACAGCCGGTGAAGGCATCGGTATCGATCGTTTAGTTATGCTATACACCGATTCACCATCTATCCGTGACGTATTACTATTTCCACATATGCGTCCAGAAGCATAAGTGAAGTAATATCAATTAAAACAAACCCTGCAATTGCAGGGTTTGTTGTTTTTAACGCGTGATAAATGAAAAAGGGAAATGATGAGTGATTATCAAATAACAACTGAAGAAGTTTATGGTGGTTTTGATTTAGTGATTAAAGGAGTAAAGCACCAAGTTACGCTATTTATTCAAGATAAAGCACAAGCCACAATGATTGGTGAGCAGATTATCACCATTGCCAAACAACAAAATATCGATATTAATAGTGCTGCAGCAATCTTTAATCAGGGCATCGGAATGTTTGCACAAGATAAAATACCAAATTAGCGTGCTTTGAATCACATAAAAACGGCTTTTTGTATCATTAATAACCGATCAAAATAAAAGATCAAAAAAGCCCTTGCCAAGTTCGATGGGATCTCTATAATGCTGTCTCTTATACACATCTGACGCTGCCGACGAA
>CAJXRU010000190.1 GCA_913060565.1 uncultured Gammaproteobacteria bacterium
ACGAGATCATGCCTAGTCTCGTGGGCTCGGAGATGTGTATAAGAGACAGGCAATAAATACATCATGCGATGGCGCTTGTGCCATTGCTTGCTCATGCATGTCACTCGCGCTAATAACGTCGAGACGTTTTGTATTATGCGGCGTTTCTAATGATACTGGTCCTGAAATTAGTGTCACATTAGCGCCAAGCTGCTCTGCCGCTTGTGCAATGGCAAAGCCCATTTTTCCTGAGCTATGATTGCTAATATATCTCACTGGATCAATGGCTTCTCTCGTTGGCCCCGCGGTAATTAGAATGTTTAAATTAAGGGATTTAGGCGTAAAGTGTGCTTGAATTAATTCAACGATTTGCATTGGTTCTAATAAACGACCTTTACCGATGTCTCCACAAGCTTGTTCGCCACTTGCTGGTCCCCAAATTTTCATTCCCATTTCTTGCAAACTTCTAAGATTGCGTTGGGTAGTTTTTGCGGCATACATTTGCTGGTTCATTGCTGGCGCAATAGCTATTGGGGCATCGGTTGCTAGACAAATAGTTGTCAGTAAATCATTGGCCATGCCAGCGTTTATTTTAGCGATAACATCCGCTGTTGCTGGTGCGATAACAACTAAATCAGCCCATTTGGCTAATTCTATGTGACCCATAGAAGCTTCAGCTGCTGGATCGAGCAAACTATCACTGACTGGATTACCGCTAACGGCTTGTAGGGTTAGCGGCGTAATGAATTCTTTGGCACCGCTGGTCATCACAACACGAACATCGCAATTTAGATCTTTTAAACGACGAACTATTTCTGGACATTTATAAGCGGCAATACCGCCTGTAATACCAAGGACAACTTTTTTATTTTCAAGTGTCATTAACTAAACCCTTGTGAATCGATGAGCAATTTGTGCCATACGATAGCATAAAGTCGGTGAAATTCGCGCAGTGGGCCATAATTAATCCTTCGATATTTAAATATCGTCGAATGGATAAACGTAAAGCAGACAAATGATAAGGAGCAAACTATGACTGATCATCATTGTTCAATCAAAGAGTGGCCTATCCAGTTGAGACCGCGTGAAAAATTATTACTGCATGGCGCTAACGCACTTTCAGACAGTGAGCTATTGGCGATTTTTCTACGCACAGGCATTAAAGGGTGTTCCGCGGTGGAATTGGCTAATCGTTTATTGGTTAGCTTTGGCAATTTGAATGCATTGCTATCGGCAACGCAACAGGATTTTTGTGCCCATGCTGGATTAGGGCCCGCAAAGTATGCACAGTTGACGGCAGTACTGGAAATGAGCGAGCGTTATCATCGTCATCAGCTTGAACGTAATATTTCAATGACAAGCTCTAATGCTGTGGCACAGTACTTATCGCAATTATTAAGACAACTACCGTATGAATGTTTTTATGTACTGTATCTTGATACTCAGAATCAACTAATCAGTTGTGATGAGCTATTTAGAGGTACTATCAACTCTGCTAATGTTTATCCTAGAGAGATTATTCGAGAAGTGATTAAGTATAATGCGGCAAGTGTTATCTTAAGTCATAACCATCCGTCGGGTATTGCTACACCAAGTGATGCTGATCGCCGTATTACGCAGCGAATTGTTGATGCGTTGGCGCTGATCGACGTCACGGTTTTAGATCATTTTATCATTGGTCAAAATGATCCTTATTCTTTTGCTGATCATGGTCTACTTTAATTGCTTTTTTTCTGTTAGAATTGCCGCGTTTTTGAGAGTGCCTCTCCTTTATTCTATTAAAAAGGAGAAAAATAGCCTCTTTTATGAACATCACTTGTATCAGGCGTATGTTGTCATTGATTACATACGGCCCTCATTTGAGCCCCGAGCAACGGCCAAATGAGGCACATTTATAGCTCGAGCTAGTACAATATTTTTGGAGGACATTCATGTCTAAAGTATGCCAAGTAACTGGTAAAAGACCAGCAACAGGTAACAACGTATCGCACGCAAAAAATCATACGCGTCGTCGTTTTTTACCAAACCTTCACACTCACCGTTTTTGGGTTGAAAGTGAAAACCGTTTCGTTAAATTACGCCTTACTACTAAAGGTATGCGTATTATCGATAAGAAAGGTATTGACGTAGTATTAGCAGAAATGCGTACTCGTGGTGAAAAGGTTTAAGGAATAGATTATGCGCGATAAAATCAAATTAGTTTCAAGTGCAAGCAGCCACTTTTACACGACTGACAAAAACAAACGTACTATGCCTGAGAAATTAGAGCTTAAAAAGTACGACCCAATTGTTCGTAAACACGTTATGTACAAAGAAGCTAAAATCAAATAATTGATTTTTTCTTTATACATTGTGATAAAAACCCAGCTTCGGCTGGGTTTTTTTATGTTCAGAATAAACGGTCAGGTTCTTGTTCCCGACAAAGCCTAAACATCTAGGTAAACAGTTGGGCGGCGCTATGGAGAGAGCTGATGTGCACTTAATTAAATTAGTTGAACCGCAAACTATTTAATTTTTCTTATTTCACAGTAGACTAGTATCACTTTATTTTACGGAGACGGTTGTGGGTTTATCTCGAAAAGGTTGGAACAATGTTTTAATTTTTGCCTGTATGGGTATGATTATTTTATTTAATCTCATGAATGATAAGTTAGTGGCTAATGCTGAAGGAGAAGTTGTTAGCATCTTACCTGAGCAAAGCATGATTTTAACGCTTGAATACCCCCAGTTTTCTATTGAACGTCTTGGCACAAGCTGGCGCATAACTCCCAGCGAGTCATTAGAGCAAGATAATGTCGCTCCTTTAATTGAAGCGTGGCTTAAATTATCTGGTGAAGTGAGTGTAGCGACCAGTGAAGAAGAAGGCTTTCGAGTAACATTATGGCTTGCGGGAAAAGAGCATCCAACTAAGTTGTGGATCCAACCGCAAAGTCAGTTAGTGACAGACATCATTTCTCAAGAGGTTTGGAAAATCACGCCACACCAACTAGCTACCATTAACAAAGCGGTTGAAAATAATGCCTGAGTTACCAGAAGTTGAAGTGAGTCGGTTAGGTGTTAGCCAGCATTTAAGTGGTGAAGTCATTACCGATATTGTCATCAGAACCCCAAAATTAAGATGGGATATTCCTAAAGCTGATCTGGCTAAGCTTGTTGGCCAAAAGATAACGGCTATTTCTCGTCGTGCTAAGTACCTTATTATTGAAACCGCTATTGGCCATATCATTATTCATTTAGGAATGTCGGGTAGCTTGCGAGTGATCGATAGTACAACTGAGCTTAAAAAACATGATCATGTCGATGTTGCTGTTGGCAATAAAGTACTAAGACTTAATGATCCACGTCGGTTTGGCGCTGTGCTTTATGCCAACGAATCTGGTGAGCATCAAGTGTTTGACAAATTAGGCCCAGAGCCTTTAACTGATGCGTTTAATGCACAGCATTTAATCGAAAAATGCGCAAAGCGAAAAGCGGTCATTAAGCTAGTGATTATGGATAACCCTGTGGTGGTTGGTGTTGGTAATATTTACGCCAATGAAGCATTATTTTTAACAGGTATTCATCCTTCAACACCTGCCAATCAGGTATCAACCGCTAAATTAATTGCGCTAACACAAACAATTAAAGACGTTTTAGCCGCCGCTATCAAACAAGGCGGAACTACTTTAAAAGATTTTAGTCAGACCGACGGTAAACCAGGATATTTTGCGCAATCATTATTTGTGTATGGTCGTGAAGGGGAAGCGTGTTTACGTTGTAAAGATGAATTACAGGGAGTGAAAATAGGACAGCGCGCTAGTGTATTCTGCCCTAATTGCCAACCGCAATCTTGATTCTAATATTGATGTTATTGTATTAGCACTTACGAATTAATTTATTTTTTTTCAAGTGCTATTGATACTAATGTTGGTACGAATTGTTCTACTTTTCCGCCATGAATAGAGACTTCTTTCACTAGCGTTGAAGAAATAAAAGAGTTTTCTTCAGCCGGTGTCAAAAATACACTTTCTAGTTCAGGGTCTGTCTCTTATACACATCTCCGAGCCCACGAGACTAGGCATGATCTCGT
>CAJXRU010000191.1 GCA_913060565.1 uncultured Gammaproteobacteria bacterium
ACAAAATTACCAAATCAATGCAAAAGGCGATGGACGCTACCATCGAGCGTCGTGCGATTCAAGAAGCGTTTAATGCCGAACATGGCATCGTACCTAAAGGACTCAACAAGAAGATTACCGATTATCTTGACGTAGGTGGTGATGAAGCCTTAGATCAAGTCGCTGAAGATAAAGCAACTTATCAAGCTATGTCGAATAAAGACATCGAAAAACAAATTGCTGATATTGAACATCGCATGTACGAACATGCACGTAATCTTGAGTTTGAAGACGCCGCTAAATTGCGTGATGACATTGAAAAACTCAATGCTATCGTACTCGCGCGTTAACGCGTTACTTGACGGACTAAAACAAGTTTTACAAATTGCACCATAGCCACTGCGCCGCCATATAAATGGGCATCGGTGGCTACGTTCGCATTAATCAACTCACTCATTTCATCACTAGCACCAAAGAGCTGTTCATAAGCTACCTTACCGACGATGCCAATTAATAACATCCAGTAGGTTTCACCATCAAATTTAACACGGCGACGCCACTTGGTGACTAGTTGTGTACTGCGATCATTATTCTCATCAGTTTTGAACGAGCGATGGTTTAAAAGTTGTTTTAAATAGACAGCGCGATAAATCCCTAACAGTGCGCCGTATATAAATAACCCGTGCAAGTAACCTGACAAACCAACATAATAGGTGATATCAGGATTAAAATAGTAAATTAGCACACCAACCATCAAACCATTGCTAATAAATAACGCGAGAAAGTGTTGCCATGAAAACAGGTGACCAACTAATAAAGTCGCTAACAACAACCCCCCCAAGTTCAGCAGCAAATGCCAGTGATTGGAATGCATAAAGTTGCCAGTAATTAAACGCCACCATTCTCCGTGCTCAATAGCACTGCGACTAAACTCTAATTCCGGCAGTGTGTACTCTTGAAATAAGAATAAAACACCACTAATGACTGCGATTATTAGCGGCATTAACGCGTATTTGAGGGGCACATAAAATTGCTTCATTAACTAAAAATCATCAACAATTACAAAGATGTGGGCAGTGTTACACATTTAAGTCTGATTGTAACCCTGTTGAACGTGTGATTGATGCTACAATCCGTGCCATTAAAGAATTGCCATTAACCTGATATTGATATGACCAAAAGAGCCCGCTGCCCGCAATGTAATAGAGCCATCGTTGCTTGTTTTTGTGACACTATTACTCAGATAGAAAATGAACTATCCGTTATTATTTTGCAGCACACTAGCGAAGTAAAACACGCCAAAGGCACGGCCAAAATTGTTGAATTATCCCTAAATAATATCGACGTATTTGTCGGTGAAGACTTTACTGACAACAACGAACTGCACCAAAAGCTGATTGCTAAAAAGAGCTTACTGCTATATCCACAAGAAGATGCCGTTTTACCACAGCGATTTGTACAGAAAGTTAATGAGAGTGCCGAATGTAAGCTAAGTGATTACCAACTAGTGGTTATTGACGGAAGTTGGAAAAAGGCCTTTAAAATTCTTCAGCTCAATCCATTTTTATCGCAAACCCCTGCCATTGGTATCGATGCCATTAACGAAAGCGATTACCGCATCCGCAAATCTTCCCGTAGTGATAGCCTCTCGACACTAGAAGCTGTCCATAGCGTATTAACAACTATTGAGGGTGACAAATTCGAGGGTTTATTAACGAGCTTTAAAACGATGGTGGATTTTCAAATCAAGTCGATGCCAAAAGATGTTCAGGAGCGGTATTAGATTAAATTAATAGCATTGCGGCATGCAATGCGTGCTTTCTCCAACGTATTCCAATGAGTATCTATGTGTTTATATTGTCTAACTCATTGACAAGTATTGTATTTATTACTAGTGTCTGTACCTGTTTTTAAATTAACTGTCCGGTATTATTAAGCGTGCTGGATAATATGCTGTTAACTCTCTTACGGAACACGGAGATAAATTTAATTGAATAGCGATGAAAAATTTCATGATTTGTTTGATTTCATGGAACAGGCTAGTGCTGAAATGTCGTTCGAGTATTCACGGATTCAGAGAAGAGCCATGGAGGACCCTGGCACGGCAGGCGACCAAGGAGAGGAAAATTGGGCAGAGTTGCTACAGAATTGGTTACCGTCAAATTTTCATATAGTGACCAAAGGAAGAATTATAGGTCATGACGGAAAAACAAGTCCGCAGATTGATGTGTTGGTATTAAAAAGTTCATATCCGCCAAGGCTGCTGTCGAAAAAGTTATACTTGGCGGCTGGCGTTGTTGCCGCATTTGAATGTAAGAACACTTTGAAGGCAAACCACATAGAAGAAGCGGTTAGCACTAGTAAAATTGTTAAGTCACTTGCGGAAGATCGATATGGAACGCCGTTCAAAGAACTTCATTCTCCAATTATCTATGGTGTACTTGCTCATTCTCACACATGGAAAGGCGCTAACTCTACCCCGATAAAGAATATCCAAAACAAGGTGACAGAAGAAGATAGACGAATTGTCACCCATCCAAACCAATCAATAGATTTGCTATGTGTCGCCGACTTGGGCACGTGGTCATTGGTTAAGAACACATATTTTGATATGGGAGAGCCTAATCCTAATGTAAAAGGCACTCCCATGTCTGGATACGTCGGATTTACGAATAAAACTAGTGGCCAAGGCGAAGGCTTTACACCAATTGGTTCTATGGTATTTAACCTTTCTCAAAGATTAGCGTGGGAAATCCCTGAAATAAGATCGTTAGCCAATTATTACCGATGCACAAACCTTTCAGGTGTTGGGCAGGGCTCTATGAGGGTTTGGAGCAGTACTATTTATTCTAAGTATGTACGCGAAAAAGTTGAAAGAGGTAATTACTCTGAATACAAATCTTGGGATGAATGGGCCACGCAGTTTTTCACGAATTAACAATGCAATACACGCGGATAAGCTAGGCTTGCCGGTGAATGTGGGCGCTACACGTCAATATGAAACGAAGCATCGTTGCATTAATCCTGTTATTTTCTACATTTTGCTTTGGAGGCAGTATGGAGCAAGGGAAAGCCGAATCACAGCAACTCATGGACGCGGTATTGCCATTGGTAGAACAGTTGCTATCCCAACACGGTGAGTTCTTCCCCTACGGAAGTGCAATGACCCCGTCCGGAGAAATAGTTCGAATTGCAACTTACGGCGGTGATGAGCACCCTCCATCATCCGAAGTTATCTCAATGCTTCAAAAGGCCTTCATCTCAGGAGCACAGTCCGGAGAGTATAAAGCCACAGCATTAGTATATGATGTCCACGTCCCGTTACCGGAAACTGGTGAAAAGTCAGACGCTATAGCTATCGCTCTAGATCATGAGTCTGGTTACTCTGTTTTAGTGCTTTTGCCATATCAGCTCACAAAGCAAGAGCTTCGATTCGGCAACATCATTGCGCAGGCAGGAGAAAATGGTGTTTTTAAATAGTTCGCAACGTGTACAAGAGCTGGCAACATAGCGCTTACGGGGCTGGACCTCCATTGCGCAGCTTCGCTGCTACACTGCCGCCATTATGTTTCAAGGAGAATGTTGTGCAATTAGTTGGCTCTAAAACTGAAAGGGAAATAAAGTCGGAGTTATTAAGAAATACTTCATCCGTATTTTCAAAATCAGTTGAATCTCACGTAAAAACTTTCTTTATAGATAATTGCTTGGATACAACTCAAGTGATTGTTTTAGATTCTTTTCCGGATGATAGAGTTGTTTATTACTGGTTATTAATTGAATCACGGATGGTTGGTAGAGTTGAAGTCGAGCTAGATTGTCCTGAATGCACAGACATGGATACTTTTACTATTCTAGAATATCGTCATAAATTAAGTAAGATCCAACAAATAAAACTAGCTGTTGCAATGGAGTTATTAGCAACTAAAACCTAACACATATGAGCCCTTATCGAGTCAATAGGCATTAGTAATATTTTCGGCCGCGTAGCGGTCGATTGTCTAATCAATTAACTTTATTTGTTTACTTCGTTTGTCATTGT
>CAJXRU010000192.1 GCA_913060565.1 uncultured Gammaproteobacteria bacterium
GAGATCTACACTATCCTCTTCGTCGGCAGCGTCAGATGTGTATAAGAGACAGAAGAAAGAGCTGATCCAAGCGGTGCTTGCGCGATACCTTGACGTATTTGCACCAGCGCTCGAGTCTTCGTTGCAGGCATTAGTAGATGACGAGAAGCGTGTTGACCAAATTCAAGTGTTTAACTGTTTGATTGAACCTTTATTGGCACTCGATTCATTTAAGCATCAAGGAACGACAGTTTTCCTTAGCCTCTTAGGGCGCGGTTATGTCGAAAGTCAGGGACATCTTCGTTGGTATATCATGACTAACTACGGCAAAGTTGTTGGTTTATTTAATCACGTGGTACGTGAAGCAAACCCGCATTTGTCAAAAGAAGAAATATTCTGGCGCTTACATTTCACCTTGGGATCTGTGGTATTCACCATGGCGTCTAGTAAAGCACTAATTGATATTGCAAAAGCTGACTTTGGAGCCGATGTTGATATCGAAGGGCTAATTCATCGAGTTATTCCGTTTATTGCTGCTGGCGTAAGCAGTCCAGCGAAGTAATTCATTAAAGAGCCCACCAATTGGTGGGTTTTTTATTGTCTAAATTAAGTTACAAAGAATTTTTACAAACTTAGCGGGTCTGTCTTAATTGTTTATTGATATTCGGTTATGATCGAGTCCGTCACAAAAATAATTATAATTTAAGGAAGTTAGTGTGGAAGCCATACATAATTTTTTAACATTTCTCGATGGTTATTTGGGAAGTGCTCAATATTTTCCGTTTCTATTGTTAGGAACCGGTCTATTTTTTACACTTTATCTTGGCTTTCCCCAAGTCAGATACTTTAAACATGCTTGGAACGTCGTTACGGGTAAATATGCAAAGAAAGATGACAAGGGCGATACTACCCACTTTCAAGCACTTGCCACGGCTTTATCAGGGACTGTCGGTACGGGTAATATCGGCGGTGTTGCCTTTGCCTTGTTCTTAGGTGGTCCTGCTGCACTGTTTTGGATGTGGGCAACCGCGTTTTTTGGTATGACAACGAAATTTGTCGAGGTTACATTATCTCATAAATATCGTGACCAAGTTGAAGATGGCACCATGGCTGGTGGTCCAATGTACTATATGGATAAAGGCCTGAACATGAAATGGCTTGCGGTTATTTTTGCAATCGCAACCATTATTTCATCGTTTGGTACTGGTAACATGCCTCAAGTAAACAATATCACTGTCGGTCTACAAGATACCTTTGGAATTGACCGTATGCTTGCTGGTGGCGTTCTTTCCATCATTCTTGCGTTGGTTATCTTGGGTGGTATTTCACGTATCGCCAAAGTTACCTCAACTGTCGTTCCTTTCATGTCTGTGATTTACATTATAGGTGCGTTGGCCGTAATCTTTTATAACATTGATAATCTAATCCCTTCTTTCTTATCAGTATTTGAGTATGCGTTTACTGGCTCTGCAGCCGTTGGTGGTTTCCTTGGCGCTAGCTTTGCCTACGCATTTAACCGTGGTGTAAATCGCGGTTTGTTTTCAAATGAAGCGGGTCAGGGTAGTGCGCCTATTGCTCACGCATCGGCGAAAACAGATCAGCCAGTTGCAGAAGGCATGGTGTCAATTTTAGAACCATTTATTGATACCATCATTATTTGTACCCTAACTGGTATGGTTATTCTGTCATCAGGTGTGTGGAATCAAAAATTTGAGAATGAATTTCAGCGCTCTGATATGACTTACATGACGGGAACAATTAGCGATAAAGTTGATAGTGATCGCAAAGAACTCTTCAAACTGATTAACGAAGATAAAAGTACGAAAATCGAAAACTTCAGTGGTTCATTTCAAGTTATCGATGGTAAAGCAAATAACACAGGTTACACGTTGTTAGCGTCTCGTTCGATTGCAGAAGACGTGAGTTACAGCATCGATGGTCAACCATTTAATGGCGCACTAGAAGTTGTGGACGGCGAATTGAGCAATGACGCAGTGGATGTCACTGGTAAATCGCTGGTTCACTCTGCAAAGCTCACGACTATTGCGTTTAAGCAAGGGTACTTCGGTGAATACGGTCAGTATATTGTGTCAATTGGTCTGCTACTATTTGCGTTTTCAACCGCGATTGCTTGGTCGTACTATGGTGATCGTGCAGTAACTTATCTGTGGGGCAGTAAATGGGTAAATACCTATCGTGTATTCTACGTTGGTGGTTTCTTTTGGGCATCATTTGCTGATACCACTTTGGTCTGGACATTAGCAGCTGTCGCCATTGTATTGATGACAATTCCGAACTTATTCGGCATCCTGATGCTTGCCAAAGAGATGAAATCGACGGTTAAAGATTACTGGAAGAATTTTAATCCAAACGATTAAATACAATTTTTGGTGAACTCGATGTCTTAAAGCCCTCACTTCAACCTGAGGGCTTTTTATTTATTTTGAAATTATTTACTTTGAAAAAGTGCTCAGGTAGGATCGACGACAAATAACAATATTAATAGGTCAATCATGGCAATTATTAGCTGCCCATCATGTAGTGAGCAAGTTTCCGACAAAGCCAAACAGTGCCCCCATTGTGATTTATCACTCACTGAACAAAGTCTTGAGCAAACAGAAAGCTCAAAACGTGTTGAACGTATCAAATCTATTCAATCAATTCAGTTCCAAACAATGTTGGCGCTATTTTTAAGTATTGCCGGGTTTATCTTTTATTATTTGGATGACCCAATCGGTGATCCACAAATGCAACAATGGGTAGCAATGGGCGCAATAATACTAGGGTTGATGTGGTATTTGATAAACCGTATCCGAATTGCCTACCTTACTAAAAAATACAAGAATGAACGCTAATGAATATTGAACACCTAATTAACGCGATGTCACCGCAGGTTTACGAAGTACTTAAGCAAGCGGTTGAGATTGGAAAATGGCCAAATGGTGCTGCACTTGAAGAAAATCAGCGTGAGCAGGCAACGCAAGCCATGATGTTATATCAAGGTAAGCACTTAGAACAGACAGATCATATGACCGTTGGCAAAGACGGCGTAATGAATCATCATAGTAAATCTCAGTTACGTAATCAGTTTAATGATAACGAGATTTTGCGTCAGAAAGTTGATAAATAGTCCGTGATAACGGTCAATTCCTCGGTTAGTCGTGACGAACTAAAAGTCGCGATTGGCCAAAAGCTAATGATAGACTTACGCTACTTTGACAACAAAGACCTTTCTGTAAGCGCGTCAAATAATCTTGTCGGCTATCAAACTCGCAATAATACGAGATCAGGTGTTACTAAGCTTCCTTGTGAACTCGCTGCATTACTTTGTGATCTTAATATAGGCGGCGTTATTTTGTTTGCAGAAAACTGCGAAACTAAGCCACAAATTAAACAACTTACCCATGCAATTCAGCAATGTGCCATGCGATCGGAAGCGAATTTACCTGCATTGATTTCAATTGATCAAGAAGGTGGTCGAGTCACTCGACTCCCCAAGGCACAATGGCCGAGCTTCAGTGGCAATATGGCGATTGGCGCGGTATCTGAAAATAGTCGAGACTGCGCTTTTGAAAATGGCAGGCTCATTGGTGAACAACTCGCTGAATTAGGCATTAACGTCAATCATGCACCAACGGTAGATGTGAATATCAACCACGCCAATCCGGTGATTAATGTTCGTTCTTTTGGTGATGACCCATCGATAGTCGGGGATTTAGGTATTGCGACAGCAAAGGGCTTAAAACATAGTAGTGTCTTAGCAACTTTTAAACACTTTCCGGGGCACGGCGACACACACACTGACAGCCATACCGGTTTACCCTGTGTAAATCATAATGAACAGACTATCGAATCTGTTGATCTTAAACCATTTCAACAGGCGATTGACGCCGATGAATGTTCGCTGATCATGACAGCGCATATTCAGTACCCAGTGCTAGACCTGTCTCTTATACACATCTGACGCTG
>CAJXRU010000193.1 GCA_913060565.1 uncultured Gammaproteobacteria bacterium
TATCCTCTTCGTCGGCAGCGTCAGATGTGTATAAGAGACAGGTCTTGGCGGCTTTGATAGCTTTTAATACGTCTGCAACGAGTGTTTCGGTTTCTTTACTTTGACCATAAATATCACGCGATATTTCATCAAAAGGGTCTGTCGGTTTCTTTTGTTCAACCAAACTGCCTGCAATGTTAAGTACCAAGGCGGCGCCTTCTGGCGGCGGCACTGCAGCGTCCTTACCAGAGGAGGCAAGTAAAACGATGACGATTCCGAAGAAAATTAGGTTAAGGAGCAACTTGCGAGTGTTATTAATTACCCACCAAATTCGGCGAATAATTCTAACAAACAGATTGGGTTTATCTGACATAAATAGGTTCCAAATGATTAAAACTAATGAGTATTCTTGCGCGATTAAACGATACCCATCATATATACACTGTGTTGAAGCATAACGAAACATTGTGATGAGTGTTAATGTTAAATTGTAACAGTTTTTTGTGAAACTAAGCAGAAAAATGGCTTGAATGATTTTATAAACAAGAGTTTACCTTTATAATATCGTCATTCTGATTTTTAATTGTACCCTTATGAATTCGTCACCTTCCATTTCTTTATCGAGTATTTTTAGCCAGGCGTTTGAGCAAACTAAGCGTAACTTTATCGCTTTTTTGCCGTTGATCGTCACCATTATTTTAATTGCGACATATGCGGCCAACACCTACATTGGTGAAATTGATTTAAGTGATGAAACAGCACTTGCGGCGCTCCAACAAAAAGCAAATATGGTGACCTTGATTAGTGTATTGCTAACGCCGATAGAAATTGGGTTTATGTTAATGGGCGTTAAAGCGTCGCGTGGACTTGATTTGAAAGCGACTGACATTTTTGCAATCATACCGTCGAGCCCTAAAATAATTATTCTCGCAATTTTATCTTTTTTCGTCGTACAGTTAGGAATGGCGTTATTTATATTACCGGGCCTCTTTTTACTCGCTATGTTATCGATGGCGCAACCGCTGATGGTTGACTATCGCCTATCGATGGTAGAAGCCGTTAAACAAAGCCTTAAGAAGTGTTATGAACACGCCGGGATTGTCATCCAGATGTATACTCTTTTATTCATCTTAATTGTCGCATCATTTTTTACCTTTGGTATTGCGCTGATATTAACTATTCCGTTTTATGTTAATGCGAAAGGTATCTTGTATTGTGAACTCTTCGATAAGCAATAAACGGTAGTTTCTGGAGAACGTGTTATGAGGTTTGGTTTTGTAGCAAAGGTGGTCGTAGCCTTGTCTATATTGGTCGTTAGTATTGTATTTATTAAAGCGACTTTTAATCGTCAGTTTACTGCTCAAGAACCCTTGATTATTGGTAAACAGCCGTTGCCGACGAAAGACGTGATCCCTGCGTTCTCAGCAATGACCAATGTCACACAAAAGAAACAGGCGTTTTTCAACTTTATTCGGCCGGGTGTCGTTAATGCAAATCGCGCGATAGCGCTAGATAGACAATACTTGCTTGATCTTAAAGCTGATTTCAAATCTCACAGTAGCGCGCCATCTAGATATTTGTCATTGCTAAATCAATACAAAATGGACACTAAAACCTTTGATCTTTTGAGCTTAGATCAGCTTTTACAGCGCGTTGACATTATTCCAAATGGGCTTGTCATGGTGCAAGCAGCCAATGAATCGGGTTGGGGAACATCACGATTTGCGCGGCTTGGCCTAAACTTTTTTGGGCAATGGTGTTTTAGCAAAGGCTGTGGTTTAGTACCAAGCGCTCGTAATGATGATGCTAGTCATGAAGTGAAAGTATTTGATAGCGTCGACGAATCGATTTCAAGTTATTTAAGAAACCTCAATACGCATCCTGCATATCGTCATTTACGAGATGTTCGTGCTGTGCTTAGAGAACACAACGAGCCAGTAACGGCGTCAAAACTTGCCACTGGACTTACAAGTTATTCAGAGCGCGGCGAAGAATACGTGTTGGAGTTATTACAAATGTTACGCCACAATAAGGCCTATTTATGAAGTTCAAATTATTAGCGAGCGCATTAATCGCTGCGGTTGCCAGCTTTTCTAGCATTAGTGCAGAGAAGGAATCGGCGTTTACTTACACAGGACTCTACAAAAGCCTAAAAACCTCAAAGCAAAGCGAATTTTCACAATTAAAACTCAATTTTTTGTTGTTGGAAACCGGCACTCCTCGATTGTGCCCAACGGAAAAAGTGACACTAGGTGACGGTGAGCATAAATACGAAGTATTAAGGGGAGAAGAGGGCGCGTTGCTTCTTCCACTCGATAAATCGCTGAAGAAAGACCATGCTGCAATCCGTTTTAGTACAGCCGCAAATGTAACTTGTCATCTGTCGATGCAAATCAAAGTCGCTGACTTTGAACTAGAAACGCTATCTGGAGTAAAGCTTAATTTGTGGTTTAAACAGTTTGAGGCTCTCTATAGTACGTTAGCGGGTTGGCCTGGTCGCTATTTTATGCCACAGGTGACTGCACTTGTGTTGTCGTTTGATAAAGACACCGAGATTACTTTTGGTGATGCCGATAATAAAAAAGTGTTGGCAACTAGTCATAAAAAATTGGTCATAACTCATGAAGAAATAGCGCGGTTGAAACAGTCGAAAAAGGCGGTATTTAACGCCAATCTGGTCTCGGTATTACCGAAACTGTCAAAATAGACTAAATCGACAGAAACGACAATTCATCTATAACAGGCGCAACTTAGGATTGCGCCTTTTTTGTTGTTACAGCTCGACGATTTGTACAGTATTATCAGGAGTTTGTACGATGGGTTTTACTTCTTGATCAAAGGCAGTATCGCCACCATCCACCAAATCACCTGCCTGTATATTTTTGAAATCAAATAAGGAGTGATCTGCTAGGTGGGAAGGAACGACATTTTGCATCGCAGTGAACATAGATTCAATACGCCCAGGGAAACGCTCGCTCCAGTCATTAAGCATCGCTTTTACCGCCTGTCGTTGAAGGTTCTCTTGAGAGCCACAAAGATTACATGGAATAATTGGAAATTCTTTTAGGGTTGCAAATTCGCTAATATCACGTTCAACACAATATGCCAGTGGACGAATAATAATATGTTTACCATCATCACTGCCAAGCTTGGGTGGCATGGATTTGAGTTTGCCTGAATAGAACATGTTTAGCATCATGGTTTCTAACATGTCATCACGATGGTGGCCTAGTGCAATCTTGGTTGCTCCAAGCTCAGTTGCAGTGCGGTATAAAATGCCGCGGCGCATGCGTGAACACAAAGAACAGGTTGTTTTTCCTGGTTCGATTTTGTCCATGACTATTGAATAGGTATCTTCTTCTACAATTTTGTAGTCAACACCAATTTTCTCTAAATAGTTTGGTAGTACATCTTCTGGAAAACCGGGTTGTTTCTGATCAAGGTTTACAGCCACAATATCAAAATGAATCGGCGCGCGCTTTTTTAACGACATTAGAATATCGAGCATTGCGTAACTGTCTTTACCGCCCGACAAACAAACCATAATTTTGTCGCCATCTTCAATCATATTGAAGTCGCTGATGGCTTTGCCAACGCCTCGACTAAGTTTCTTATCTAATTTCTTTAGTGCCTTTTCAGACGACGATTTTTCGAGTGTGGTTTGTGTAGACATAAGAGACGCTAATCAAAAATAAAGGCCGCATTATACCCAAACCTGAGGCTAAATCCATACCCAAGCCACTTGAAGCTGCATGTTTCAGAGCTCGGCTAGGAATCGAATACAAGGCATGATTTGTAATTAATGGTTATTCTCGGCAATAAGCTCCTGCATTGCCCTAATGTTTCACATCCGTGTGAAAACCTGATTATGAATCATAACGCGGTAGTCGTTTTCTACCCGAACTCCC
>CAJXRU010000194.1 GCA_913060565.1 uncultured Gammaproteobacteria bacterium
GCAATCAAACTATTTGAAAATGAAAAATAAGCCAGCCCGTAAAAGCTCAAACAAAACTGGTGGCGGAAAAGTCACGCGCCGTAGTAAAGAGTCTGCAACTGAAATTGTAGACCGTGTGTTGGCAATGGAAGGGACGTCTGATTTTATAAAGGCACAACGAAATTCAATTATTGCACAGGTAGAGTCGGGTAAGAAAATTGATGAAGTGATTACTTTGCTTAGTAAAATATTTGGTTAATGTATCTTGCTATAATATTGTTTAAAATGAAGTTTGTTGGTAATAATTCTGTTTTATTTACCAACAAATGAAGTAAACCGATGAGTAAATTTCAGTATCAATCTAAATGAAAATAGATTACTGTAGTGAGCGATGTTTGAAAACTTAGACACAGTGTCTAAAATTCACACGTTGTTCAAGTTAGTAAGTAACAAATTCACCACTTTGTGGGTGTTGAGGATTTTTTTGTGATAAACGTTTTCTTAGTTGATGATCATGAATTAGTGCGTACGGGTATCAAGCGTTTGCTTGAGGATGTACGAGGCATTAAAGTTGTTGGTGAAGCTGACTCTGGTGAAACTGCAGTACAGTGGTGTCGTAGCAATGATACAGATATTGTATTGATGGATATGAATATGCCGGGAATTGGTGGTATTGAAGCTACGCGTCGTATTTTACGTCTGAATCCTGATATCAAAGTTATCGTAATCAGTATTCATGGTGAAGAGCCTTATCCTACCAAAGTAATGCAAGCGGGTGCTGCAGGATACCTAACAAAAGGTGCTGCACCACTTGAAATGATTAATGCGATTCGACAAGTTAAATCTGGTCAACGTTATTTGTCTCCTGAAATTGCTCAGCAAATGGCATTAAGTCAATTTAGACCGTCACAAGACAATCCTTTTCAAACCTTGTCTGAGCGTGAATTACAAATCATGATGATGATCACGACAGGTCAGAAGGTCAATGATATTTCAGAGCAATTAAGCTTGAGTCCTAAAACTGTCAATTCATACCGCTATCGTTTATTTACCAAACTAGAAGTGAGCGGAGATGTTGAGTTAACTCACTTGGCAATTCGTCACGGTATTTTAGATACTGAAAAACTCTAGCCGTTAGCGAGTCTCTTCTTGTTTGATAGCCAATCTTTTTTAAAAAACGTCACCACGTCCGCTGGCGTTTATCAAATGTTTGATGCCGATGATGTTGTAATCTATGTCGGCAAAGCAAAAAACCTCAAAAAACGTTTAGCGAGTTATTTTCGAAGCAATATAACTAATGGCAAGACTCGCGTCCTTGTCAGTAAAATTGCTGACGTTAAAATCATTGTTACTGCCAGTGAAACTGAAGCATTAATATTAGAAAATGATCTGATCAAGCATCATATGCCTAAATATAATGTATTGCTGCGAGATGATAAGTCCTACCCATTCATTTTCGTTTCAGATCATAAGCATCCTCGCATTACGAGTCATCGCGGCGCAAAAAAGGCTAAGGGGAAATACTATGGCCCTTACCCTAATAGTGGCGCAGTGCGTGAAAGTCTGCATTTAATGCAAAAGATATTTCCCATCAGGCAGTGTGAGGATGCATATTATCGCAACCGTTCTCGTCCTTGCTTACAGTATCAATTAAAGCGCTGTTTAGCGCCTTGTGTCGAAGGGTTAGTGAGCGATGATGATTACGCCGGTGAAGTAAAGTTGGCGGGAATGTTTTTATCAGGTAATAGCCAGAATGTGCTTGATACAGTTATTGAAAAAATGGAGCTGGCCAGTCAATCATTGCAGTTTGAAGCGGCGGCTCGCTATCGCGATCAATTAACGGCGCTGCGTAAAGTCCAAGAACAACAATGGATAAATTCAGATCAAAGCGATGTAGATGTTATTGGATTTAACTACGACCACGGTATTGCCTGTTTTCACACGCTGTTTATTCGCAATGGTAAGGTACTTGGCTCGCGAAGTTATTATCCTAAAATCCCAAAAGACACCGATACTGAAGAGTTATATAGCGCGTTTATTTTACAGTTTTATTTAAATGCCAGTGCAGGGCGTCAAATTCCGCGACAAATATTACATAGCGCACCGCAAATTGACGATGGGGCTATTGAAGGAGCATTGACCAGTGAAGCGGGTTATAAAGTTAGTTTATTTAATAATACCCGTGGTGAACGAGCAAAATTAGTGGATATGGCACAGCGAAATGCGCGTATAGGGTTGGAGAGCAAACTGGCCCAAAAGGGAACGCAGTTACAGCGCGTTACCGCCCTTGAGAAAGCTATTGATAGTGATGATAAAATAGCGCGCATGGAATGTTTCGATATTTCTCATACCTCAGGACAACAAACAGTGGCGTCCTGTGTCGTATTTGACCGTGAAGGCCCAGCAAAAGCGCAATATCGCAAGTTTAATATCGAAGGCATAACGCCAGGTGATGATTACGCGGCAATGAACCAAGCATTATCGCGTCGATTTGCTAAAGCAAATGATCCCGCGCTTATTCCTGATATTCTATTTATCGATGGTGGTCGCGGGCAGTTAAGCGAAGCTGAAGCGGTTATGGCAAAATATCAAGACAGCTTGCCTAAGATGCCATTATTGCTTGGTGTCGCAAAAGGGGAAGGGCGTAAAGCGGGTTTGGAAACTTTGTTTGTTGGTATTACTCGCGAGATTATTGATCTAGAAAATGATAATCCAGCATTGCACTTAATTCAGCATATTCGAGATGAATCTCATCGGTTTGCAATTACTGGCCATCGAGCTCGTCGTGCAAAGGTTAAGAAAACCTCGACATTGGAGAGTATTCCCGGTATTGGTCCTAAGCGCCGACAGGCTCTCATTAAGAATATGGGAGGATTGCAAGCGCTGAAAAATGCTAGCCAAGCTGAAATCGCTAAGGTTCCTGGAATTAGTGGCGAACTTGCGCAAACAATTTTTGATGCCTTAAATGATTGATGTGAACATTTAGTAATCAATTATCACGCCATTGCTCGTTCAGGTTTGTATTACGTTGGTGAATAAGGCAACATAAGGGCACTTTTCAAAACAGTTAGTTTTTTCGATGCCGTTAAACATTCCAAATCTACTCACGTTACTTCGTGTTGTATTAATCCCTGTCTTTATTTTTTCATTTTTCTTAGATTCTGAGCATCGTTATTTAATCTCTGCATTTATATTCTGGTTTGCTGCTGGCACCGACATGCTTGACGGTTATCTTGCACGTGTACTTAATCAGAGCACAAAATTTGGCGCATTTCTTGATCCTGTAGCCGATAAAGTGATGGTAGGCGCTGCATTAGTGATGCTTAGCCAAGATTATCAATCTGTGTGGGTGACGGTTCCTTCCATTATTATGATTTCACGTGAAATTATTATTAGCGCACTGCGCGAATGGATGGCAGAGCTTGGCAAACGCGGTGTTGTTGCCGTATCAATTTGGGGGAAAGTGAAAACGGCCGCTCAAATGTTATCAATAATTGCCTTATTATCTCGCTATAATGAAACGGTCATTAACATTGGTTATGGGTTAATGTACATTGCAACAGCGCTAACTGTCTCATCTATGGTTAGTTATTTATGGGCTGCAACTCAAGCCATGAATAGCTATAGTGAATAAATCGCTTATTTAAAAGTCATTTCGCGCTAATCTTGCGCTTTTCGTTGGATATTTGGTCAAGTGAAATAAAAAGATAAAAACATTGTTGACTCACCTTAATAAATCATTAGAATGCGCTGCATCGGATGACAACACGGCACTACATAAAACGTAGTAAGCCACTTAATTTATTAAGCGTTAGTCATCGGGTGCGTTAAATTTTGAATGCGACTTTAGCTCAGCTGGTAGAGCGCGACCTTGCCAAGGTCGAGGTCACGA
>CAJXRU010000195.1 GCA_913060565.1 uncultured Gammaproteobacteria bacterium
ACGAGATCATGCCTAGTCTCGTGGGCTCGGAGATGTGTATAAGAGACAGAGATAAGTTAGCGGTTTCTGTTGATGTGATGCCATTATTATCAGGAGAAGTAAAGTTAGGTCAGGTCAGCTTAGACGGTTTATCGTTTAATCTAGAAACGAATGCTCAAGGGGTAAGCAACCTTGACGGTATGGGAAACAACAACGATTCTTCAACACCGAAGCAAGTAACCCCAACAGAATCTCGTCAGGCCCAGCTCCCGAAACTTGCGTTAGCTGGCATTGATATTACCAACACCTTGATTACTGTCATTGATAAGAAATTAGGCACTGAAACAGATCTTTCAATCAAACTTATTGAATTAGGGGCGTTTGAATTAGGAAAGGACACCACATTAGATGTGATCTTAAATGTGGTGACCAATGAGTTTGTTGGCGACTTAAATCTTAATGCGATGATGAACGTAAGCAAAGACATCTCGACAATCGACTTAAAGACAATGAGCGTAAATGGTTCATTGAAGGGCGAAAATGTGCCAGCAGGTGAAATGAACATAGCGTTAAAAACCAGCACAAACGTTCAGCTCTCACCGATGATTGCAACGATAGAGCAATTATCGCTTGATGTGAACGGCATGACCATTGATGGTACTGCCTCAGTTGCATTATTGGACAAAACTACCGTGCGTTTTGACCTTAAAGGAAATGAGTGGGATCTTAACCCGCTTATTCCAGCATCTGCATCAGACCAAGAAGTGAGTACTGTACCCACCGAGCCGGCGCCTGAAGTTGAACCAGATCTCAGCGTGTTAAATACATTAGATGTCGACGGTAAGCTTGTTATTGCTGGTTTTAAAGCAAAAGGAATTAACATTGGTCAAACGAAATTAGCTGTAAACGTTAAAGATGGCAGCGCAAAACTAGCACCGTTGTCAGTAGATTTGTATGACGGAAACATGACACTTAACGCGTCGGTTAGTCATGATAATGGCCGTAATAGTTATTCAATCAACAAGCAATTAAACGGTGTGCAAGTTTTACCTTTACTTAAGGATGCCGCTGATATTGACCTCTTAGCAGGAACCACCCAATTCAACTTAGTAGCCAAAGGACAAGGGCTAACGGTTAGTAAGATTAAACAGGGACTTGATGGTCAAGGTAGTTTTGCGGTGCGTGATGGCGCATTATACGGTATTAATCTCGCGCAAAAACTTCGCAGCGCAAAGGCTGCGCTAGGCAGTAGTGCTAGTGAAGAAGAAAAGAAAACCGATTTCACAGCACTTACAGGTGAATTCACGATGAGTAAGGGAATTGTTAACAATACCTCGCTGTTAATGGAAGCGCCATTTTTACGATTAAATGGACAAGGTACTGCCGATATACTGAAGGAACTGGTAGATTATCATCTTAAGGTTACTTTAGTTGGTACGTCGAAAGGGCAAAATGGTGGGAGTGATTTAGCCGGCCTTGCCATTCCTTTGAAAGTAACCGGCAGTTTTACTGAACCAAAGTTTGGGCTCGACACTGGCGGCGCATTAAAGGCTAAGCTTGATCAAGAGAAAGCCGCCTTAACGTCTAAGCTCAATGACGCTAAAGCAAAAGCCAAACTAGCTGCTGATAAAGCGAAAGAAGAAGCCAAGAAAAAAGCCAAAGATAAGCTTAAAGATAAACTCAAAGGGTTATTCTAATTATTACGCGTTGACTTTTTATCGCCCAAATACCAAGCCGCTAGCTGATTTTAGCGGTTTTTTTGTGTCCAACCATTATTGAAAATTTCGTCATCTAATACAATGCTAATTGCGTTTAATCACATTGGGTTAAAGCAAATTTTGGTATAACATAGCCCCGCTGAAATAAAAATAAGAGTGTTAGATATCAATACATCGCAAAATCAATATTTGATTACCATCGATTATGGTACTCAGAGTATTAGAGCCCTGGTGTTCGATGGCAATGGTCAGTTGATTACAAAGATCATGCATCAAGTCGTGCCTTATGAAGTGCCGCAACTAGGGTGGGCTGAACAAGATGCTAACTATTGTTGGCAACAAGTATGTGAAGTATTAAAGGCACTCTGGCGAGAATCAAATATTACGCCGAGTCAGATTGTTGGCGTCTCTCTTACCACTCAACGTAATTGTGTGATTCACCTCGATGAAGAGTGTCGCCCATTGAGGCCGATTATTATGTGGCCTGATAACCGCCGCGCCAATAAGCTTCCACCATTTTCTCCGTGGTGGAAAATCGCGTTTGGTGTCATTGGTATGACCAAGCGCCTTAGTTACTTTCAGGGCGAATCGGAATGCAATTGGGTTGTGCAACATCAACCGGAAATTGCACACCAGTCTAAAAAAATTGGATTTCTTTCGGCATGGCTTAACTATAAATTAAGCGGGGTTCTGGTGGACTCGGTTGCGGCTCAAGTTGGTTATCTTCCATTTAATTACAAAAAGAGACAATGGGGTAACGCTTGGGCATGGCAATGGGAAGCGATTGACGTGACGCGAGCACAAATGATCGATGTCGTCGAACCTGGTGAGACTCTTGCTCACATTAGTGAACAAGCACAAAGCGAGACGGGGCTAATTGCTGGGACAGCAATCATTAGTGCAGGTGCAGATAAAGCCTGTGAGACACTTACGTCTGGTACAGCATCGCCAAATGTAGCGAGTATTAGTTTAGGTACGGCAGCGACAGTCTCTATTACTCAACAAAATTATCGAGAAGCATTTCGCTACTTACCAGCGTATCCATCGTTAGTCGAAGACAGTTTCATTAATGAAATTATCTTGCAGCGAGGGTTCTGGTTACTGAGTCATTTTATAGAGCAATATGGGCAAGAAGATGTTCAAGAGGCAAGTCGACTTGGTGTTAAGCCTGAAGAATACATTTGCCGACGCATTGCCGATATTCAGCCAGGTTGTAACGGTCTCATTGTTCAGCCGTTTTGGGCGCCTGGCGTGATTTATCCTGGACCCGAAGCACGAGGGTCTATTGTCGGATTTACCCCTGATCACACTCGTTTTGACTTATATCGTTCGTTGATAGAAGGCATCTTGTTGTCACTAAAGCAGGGCTTGGCTAGGCTAGAACGGATATCGCCAGAGAAAATCGACTTAATTCGCGTTAGCGGCGGTGGTAGTCAAAGTGACGTTGTGATGCAGATTGCAAGCGATGTCTTTAACCTGCCGTGTGAACGTGTACAAACTCATGAAACGTCTGGGTTAGGCGCGGCGATTGCTTGTGCGAAGGGAGTCGGGTTTTATGACACAATAAGTGATGGCGCTAAAGCAATGGTCAAACATGGTAAACGGTTTGAACCCGGTGAGAACGCTGCGGTTTATCAAGAAATCTACGGAACTAAAAGTTCGAAAATCTATAGTTATTTAAAATCGTTTTATAAAAAATATTAGGAAAGATAATGAAAGTTGCATTTATTGGTTTAGGTGTCATGGGTTATCCGATGGCAGGTTTTTTACAAAAAGCAGGGCATGAGGTGGTTGTATATAACAGAACAACTGCTAAAGCCGTCGATTGGTGTAAAGAATACGGCGGTGAACACGCACTTTCACCAGCAAGTGCAGCGAAAAATGCCGCTATGGTATTTTGCTGTGTTGGAAATGATGATGATTTGCGCGAAGTGACCATTGGCAAAGATGGTGTATTACACGCGATGGAACGTGACTCGATCCTTTGTGATCATACGACAGCGTCAGCGGATGTTGCGCGTGAACTAGCAGGCGTGTGTAAAACTAAGTCGATTGGTTTTCTTGATGCTCCCGTGTCTGGTGGACAAGCTGGCGCCGAAAATGGAGTACCTGTCTCTTATTCACATCTGACGCT
>CAJXRU010000196.1 GCA_913060565.1 uncultured Gammaproteobacteria bacterium
ATGCCTTGCCCAAAATCCTTTTAGATTGAACGAAATTTGAACCACAAAGAACAACAGACCCTGATTAACAATAAATAACAGGCTATTAATGTTAACAAGTCAGCCACCATGTTATGGTGTGCTGGCTTTTTTATGCAATTTTACAAGGTAAATGATGAGCACTATTGTCCAACGTCGTCCTCAAGTTGATCACTCTCACTTAAGCTTTTTAAATCAACCTTTGCTGCAGCGAATTTATGCCAGTAGAGGAATAAACTCTAGTCAAGATTTGGCTTATCAACTTAAAAATCTCATTAATCCTTCGACGTTAAAAGATGCAGATATTGCGGCTCAATTGCTATTTAAAGCCATTGTAGGTCACCAAAAAATTACCATCGTCGGCGATTTTGACGCCGATGGTGCAACATCTACTGCCTTGTCTATGCTGACATTACGCCGATTTGGCGCCAAGCATGTTGATTACATTGTGCCTAACCGATTTGATTTTGGGTATGGACTGTCTGTACCTATTGTTGATATTGCCCATCAGCAAGGGACTCAAGTCATTATGACGGTTGATAATGGCATATCATCTATCGATGGCATTAAGCACGCCAAGGCGCTAGGAATGACCGTTATAGTGACGGATCACCATTTAGCTGGTGATGAATTACCCCAAGCTGATGCCATTGTTAATCCTAATCAACCAGATTGCGAATTTACGAGTAAAAACCTTGCTGGTGTTGGTGTCGCATTTTATGTGATGTTGGCGTTACGAGCAGCAATGCGAAAGGAAAACTATTTTGTTAGCCATGGGCTTGAAGAGCCAAATATGGCAGAGTTTTTAGATATTGTGGCCCTTGGAACCGTTGCCGATGTTGTTATATTAGATAACAATAATCGCATATTAGTGGAGCAAGGATTAGCTCGAATTAAAGCGGGCCGAACTCGCCCCGGAATCAAAGCGTTGTTAGAAATTGGCAAGCGTAACCTCAGTCGTGTTGTTGCTAGTGATATGGGCTTTGCTATTGGTCCTCGACTAAACGCTGCTGGGCGGCTTGATGATATGTCATTAGGCATTGAATGTTTGTTAACAGACAACGAACATCGTGCTCGAGAGATCGCGTCTGAACTTGATGGCTTTAATAAAGATCGTCGAAGTATCGAAGCGGGCATGCAGCAAGAAGCATTAAAGATTATTGAACAGTTGCCTTTTACTCAAGACGGCGGTGAAATTCCGTATGCCTTTGCATTGTTTCATCCACAATGGCACCAAGGTGTCAGCGGAATTGTCGCCTCTCGTATTAAAGAAAAATTTCACCGTCCGGTGATTGTATTCGCTGATGCTGGCGATGGTGAGTTAAAAGGCTCAGGCCGTTCTATTGAAGGCTTACATTTGCGCGATTTATTGGAACGAATTAACACGCTAGCACCTGGGATCATTTTAAAGTTTGGTGGACACGCGATGGCGGCTGGGTTGTCCATTAAAGCTGAAGATTATCCACGCTTTGCGACGTTATTTGAGGCTCAAGCTAAAGCAACCTTATCCACTGAACAACTTAGTGGAAAGATTATGACCGATGGAGAGTTACAATCTTCAGAGATTAACTTAGACATTGCTAGCTTGTTGAGAGGCGCTGGTCCATGGGGACAAGGTTTCATAGAACCTTGTTTTGATGGTAAATTTAGAGTAGTACAACAACGTTTAGTGGGGGAAAAACACTTAAAACTAGTTCTTGAACCTGAAAATAGTGCGCTAGTAGTGGATGCTATCGCATTCAATGTTGATCTTGAAACATGGCCTAACCCGAATATTCAATGGGTTGACGTTGCATATAAGTTAGATGTGAACGAATTTAGAAATAAACAGTCTGTTCAATTAATGATTGAACATATTGCTCCTACAAACTTATAAAGGTGAGGTATTTATTATGAAAAAAATATTAGCATTAAGCACTTTAGTTTTAATAACCGCTGGTTGTGCGACGAACCCTGACACTTTGTCTCGTCAGGAAAAGAATGAAGCTTATCAAACATATTTTAGTGACAATGAAATTAGTGCTGTAAAGCGCGTTAATAACTTTAAAATGAATAACTGGCAATCACTAACGGATAGCTATATTGCGATTAAAAGCCCGTTTAAGAAACGATATGTTATTGAGTTAAAAGGGCGTTGCCAAGAATTGGATTATGCACAAACGCTCATTACGCATCAAACGACAACGTATCAATTATCTAAAAACTTTGATGCGTTTTCTGTTCCTGAATATCCACATTTTAAATGTTATATCAAAGACATCTACCCCGTTTCTGATGAGCAACACAAGGCAATACTCGCTATTGGTAAACCGCTAGACAAATAATGTTTACAGTATAGAAAGCCCTTAACATGTAAATGTTAAGGGCTTTTTTCTTATTGATAAGGAATTACTCTATTTCGCGGCGGCTAAATTCGATGACGTTTCTGACGGCTCATCTTCTGCCTGAATTTGTGTCGTGTTAAGTTTTTTAGCCACGAATGACAATACGAGAGCACTAACAATTAAGGCTAGATCGACGGCAAGTGTTGAATAGTCATTAACTTTAATTAGAGTAAGCATTGTTTTTCCGTAAAGCACATAGCCGATAACTACCGAGACAATGCACCCAAATCCACAGAGATATAAAGAGCGTTGTAGGGCTAATCGATAATTTTTACGAATCATTGGTAATGCATAAATAAGTGCGCACAATGCTAAAAAGAACCAAAATGCAGTACCAATTAAATGACCACGTTCGGCTAATGTTGCAGGCATTAAACGTTCAACAATAAACGCCATAGCGGTTGATACCATAATACCTGCACTACTTACTAAGGTAACGTAGCGAGCAATAGTTAAGGTTCGAGCTGAGAAGTTACGTTGTTTTTCACGTTTCTCTAGCCACAAAAGATTACCGGTGAGTATTAGCGCACACACTGCAAAACCTAAGAATAAGTAAATAAATCGCAAATCAAGTGAGGCGTAATTTCCATAGTGAAGTTTTCTTAGCACGCCAGTACCAACCACTAGTGAATTTGGATCACGACTGTCAGACTGTATAGTCATTTCACCAGTAGACAGTGAATAAGTATTATTGTAGTTAACCGTGAGCTCTGAGTTATCTTTTGAAAATAATTGAACTAACCCACTTTCATCGCCGTAGTTATAGAGTCTAACTGTGCGCGGTGCTAATTGATAATCATCGGTAACCTTTTGAATTAATTCATCAAGGTTAACTCGTGATGTCGGTTTGTCCTGCCAAACCGGTGCAATAGTGGCGAACCCCGCATCTTTTAATAGCGCTTCGCCGTCTCCCTTATAAACAGTGATTGCGAAGGCCACTTGATAGATAATAACTAAGTTGAAAATTAGACCACTAATGGCATACATAAGCGTGAACGGTAAACTAACAACCCCGACAACGTTGTGCATATCCAGTAATTGGCTGCGCTTGTGATTGCCAGCGCGGTACTGGAAAAAATTACTGAAAAACTTTCTCGCGTGAATAAATATGCCGGAAATTAGAGCGAATAAGAAGAATAAAGTAACAAAACCTAAAACGTATTTTCCTTGGGGAATATTGAGATCGTAATGGAGATGGTAAATAAACTCAGCAAGTTCAAATTGGCCACCTTCACTTACTATTTCTCCAGAAACGGGATCAATATGCACATAATCATAATGCGGTTCAACGGGGCGATTTTGAATATCGACAACAGCTTGAAAGTAACGATTTTCTGCAGAGGGTAAAACAAGTGTTATGTGCTCTTTGGCATCTGTCTCTTATACACATCTCCGAGCCCACGAGACTAGGCATGATCTCG
>CAJXRU010000197.1 GCA_913060565.1 uncultured Gammaproteobacteria bacterium
TGGCACGCTTCTCGACTTGCTGAAATCGAGCATCTTCATGTAGCTTGGGTATATATGCCGGTCATCTTAGGATGATCGGCATTTTTGTTTGTGGGCAATGACTTTACGAATAGTTACATATTTCATACATCTTTAGTCGTGTTGTTGGTGATTTTATAGTCACAATGGTGTAGTTTGTCGCCTTCATTATGTTTTAAACGCTCAGTGCGTTGAATTTATTTCATAACAAACAAGGATGTATGATGAAAAGAATGCCTATTTCTCTGCTGTCGCGTAGTTTGCGTCGTCTTTATGTTCAATCTGCTGTAATTAGCCTCGCTGTATTATCGGTTCCTTCGTTGGCAAATCAAGTTGCTGTTGTTAATGACGGTGAGTCAGAACACGCTATTTATGTTATTGGAAGCCGTGTTGAAGGGCGTACTGAATCTGATGTATCGGTACCAGTTGATGTAATAGGTCATGCTGAATTAAAGGCAACAGGGCATACCGAAGTTGGTCGTATGCTGCAATCACTGATCCCTTCATTTAATTTTCCGAGTTCTAGTATCAGCGATGGCACTGATGCTCTGCGACCTGCAACCTTAAGAGGCTTGGGGCCAGATCAAACATTGGTGCTAATTAATGGTAAGCGTCGTCATCAAGGTGCCTTAGTGCATATTAATACCTCGGTTGGTCGTGGCACATCAGGTGTTGATTTGAACGCGATTCCAGTTGATGCAATCGAGCGAATAGAAATTTTGCGTGACGGCGCTGCTGCACAATATGGCTCAGACGCAATCGCTGGTGTCATTAACATTGTGTTAAAAGACGGCAGTGAGCCTGGTTCAGTGTCAGCTTCTATTGGCCAATATTCAAAAGGTGATGGTGAAACAGCCCATATCGCGATCTCTAAAGGCATTGAATTAGAGAGTGGTTTTATTAATGTCACCTATGATTATCGTGATCGCGGTGCGACAAATAGGGCTGGATTGACTGGGCTTTGCCAGTTTGATTGTAGTGCGCACCCAACTAGCGATGGTGTTCAGGTTTCTGCCGATCCACGTGAAAAAGCATTTGAGCGCAAAAACTTTTACATTGGTGACTCTCAAGTAACGCATCATAGTGTCGTTGTTAATGGCGCCATTGATATTGACGAAGATGAGTTATACGGTTTTATGACTTTTTCGCAGCGCCGTAATGAGTCAGCGGGGTTTTATCGCCGGGCCAATCAAACGATTAATAATCCTTTATTATCAGATAATGAAGCTTTTTATCCAACGGGCTATTTACCGATGATTGTCACAGACAATGATGATGTGTCATTTAATTTGGGGTATCGAACGGATTTTTCAAGTGGCATTGGACTCAATGCTTCATTAAGTCATGGTGAAAACGCTCAGCAATATCACGTTAGTAATTCCCTCAATGCATCTTGGGTGATTGCACAAGGCTCGGCAGCTCAACTTCGTGATAGCGCACCAACTAACGCTAATTCAGGCGAGCTCATTCTAGGCCTTACAACGGTTAATTTAGACATGACCTGGGAAGGTGAAGATGTTGGTGTGGCTTGGGGTGTTGAAGCAAGAAGAGATAACTATCAGCTCATTGCTGGTGAAGAATATTCTTGGCAAGATTACGATGGCAATCAAGTCACTGGTAATAGTGGTATTCAAGTATTTCCAGGGTTTACGCCAGTCAATGCGGTAGATGAGTCACGAATTGTTTACTCTTTATATATAGATAGCGAATGGGATGTTAGTGATGATTGGCTGTTCACTAGTGCGCTTAGATATGATGATTTTGAAGACTTTGGTGACACAATCAATCTCAAATTATCGACTCGTTATAGTATTAATGACACAACGACAGTGAGAGGCGCATTTAGTACAGGGTTTAGAGCGCCATCGATGCAACAACAATACTTCAATAATATCAGTACACAATTTGTAAATGGTGAACCTGTTCAAGTGGGGACTTTTCGCAATGACTCGCCGTTGGCTATCGATGTCGGAATTCCTAACCTTAAAGAAGAAAAGTCGAAAAACTTTAGTATTGGTTTAGCCTATGAACCTTTGGATAACTTTTTGTTAACGCTGGATTATTACAGGATCGTTATCGATGATCGCATTGTAATTAGCGACCAAGTCAGTGGGGGATCCGGTAGTGCGATCTTTGATAGTGGATTGATAAAAAATAATGTGTCAGGAGCACAGTTCTTTATTAATGGTGCTAATACTAGAACACAAGGATTAGATGTTGTTACAACCTATTCGAGCCAAGTAGGGCAAGGTGAATTACAGTTGTCTATGGGGATTAACCTGACGGACACCAAAGTAACAGGTCAATTTTCACCTGGCGGTCTTAATGGGATCAAACCAAGTGATGTTTTTGGTGCTCAAGGGGTATCGATCATTGAAGAGTGGCAGCCAAAGGATCGTGTGCATTTTACGACGCACTACGCTGTGAATAACTTTGTTTATAATTTTTCTCTCAATCGTTTCGGTGAGTATGCTGTGTTAGACAATAATCAACGCCAAACTTACGGTGCTAAATGGTTAACTGACGTCAAAGTTAGCTGGCATTATTCTCAAGCAATAACGTTTGAAGTGGGGGCAAATAACTTATTTGACGTGACGCCTGATAAAAATACGATTGGCCAAGCAGCACAAGGTCATATTGTTGATAGCAATGACAATACACTTGTTGATTCTGATGGAGTGTTTGAATATTCACGCCGTACTGCGCCATTTGGATTTAACGGCGCGCACTTTTACGCTGGGTTAAGTTATCGGTTCTAGATTAGCTGCGCTGCCACAAAGAAAACGTAACTTGGCCGGCGTTTTTCTCTTTAAGACATTGCCAATTGTTTGGGAAAGTGGTGCCGGCTAATTCAGATTCCATTTCAATGTAGATTACCGCATCGTCATTTAGCCAATTATTCTCTTCTAATAATTGGCAACTTTGCTCGAGTAAGTTTTTACGAAAAGGTGGATCGATAAACACCAGATCAAATGTTTGACTGGCAGCTTGGTTTAAAAATTTAAGGCTGTCTGTATTTTTAACAATACCATTAGTGCATTTTAAGGTGGTTAGATTTTTAGTTAGCTGATTCGCTGCATTGCGGTCTTTTTCTAGTAGTAGTGCGCTGTCTGCATAACGAGATAACGCTTCAAATGATAAGCCACCGCTGCCTGCAAAAAGATCTAAACAACGAGCATCACTCACATAAGGAGCTAGCCAGTTAAAGACAGTTTCTTTGACGCGATCAGTAGTGGGTCTTAGTCCTTCAACGTCAGTAACTGGCAATTTTCGACTACGCCATTGCCCGCCAATAATTCTAACTTGACCTGAACCACCTTTTCCTGCTGCCATCTCTACCTCAATCTGTTTGTATTTGCTATCATCTGTGCGAATTAATACCCGTGACAATTTGAAATGCATGAAATTAAGCTTATTAAGTCGCTTTACTGCATTAACAAAGGGTAAAAGTATCTTGGGCGTTATTTTACGCCTAAAACGCATTAGATGTTTATAAGGTTTTCACAATAATGGCAAAAAAAGGCATGTTCGGTTGGTTGGGTTTCGGCCGAGATAAAAATAAAGCGTCGGAACAAGAGATTGAACAACAAAAACTCTGTCTCTTATACACATCTCCGAGCCCACGAGACTAGGCATGATCTCGTAT
>CAJXRU010000198.1 GCA_913060565.1 uncultured Gammaproteobacteria bacterium
AAAACCCGAACAATTCGCTGCAAAAACCTTCACCAAAGATCAACAGGCCCTAATAATTAAACTACTTCATTCTTGCTCGTTGTTTTAAATTATCTAACTGTGTAAATGGTACCAAGCTAAATTTATAGCGCATTGAATTCGGCTCAATCTGATATTGCTTATGCACCATACGTCCCCATGACGTATCACCGCCGACCCCCATTTGTGCTTTATCGATATTGAAAGTGGTAATTTTTCTAATTGGCACATGGGCACCATGTTTAGTCGTTACCGGAACCAACCCCGATGCTGATTGAGCGCCATCACCATCATTAAAATCGATGTCACTTTGATAGTATGGCCATACACTAGCGTTTAGCAGTTCATCACCAATAGCGAGTAACCCGAGACCATCATTATTGTGCAGCGCCATCCAACGAACGTCTGTTTTGTTGGCGTTCTCTTGTGGCCGTGCATAGTGATGGATTTGCTCTTTCACTTGTCCAGCAAAGTAATCGATGCGAGCACCCGTTTTCCTGTCGGCATAAGTTTCATGTGGACCACGACCAAACCATTTAACATTATCAAATCCTGAATTAGTAACGAGTTGCATGCCAAAACGTGGCAATGTCGACATCTTATTATCAGCACTCAACTTCAAACTGCTTTCAATACTTAAGCGCCCAGAGTTGGCAACAAAGTATTCAACACTAAAATTACCTGCTAATTTATCGCTTTGATAAGACATCGTAAGTTTGACGCCATCAGCTCTCTCAACAACATCTATTTCTTTCAATTGCAGTGATTTAGACATGCCTTGCCACGCACTAGCCCAACGATTCATTTTATTGCCTAAATCATTATCAGTAGGTGCGCGCCAGAAGTTAGGTTTTAATGGTTGATTCAATAAATTTTGACCTGCCACACCAATTTGCGTCAACCAACCCGTACTACGATTAAATATATAATGAATATTTCCGACGACAAGCTCTACATCATCTTTGTCGCTACGCTGTACAACGCGATGTGTTTCAGCGTTTAATTTTTCTAACTTAACTGCAATAGGTAGCTTAAATTGCTCCTCAGCAACTACATGCCCTACAGGTAAAACAATCTTTGCGCCCCTAAATTGAGCTTGCTTTGCGATAGCGCTAATTGTTAGGAAATATTCTTTGGCGTCCGACTTAGGAAGTTGCGGCAGTTTGAGTGTAAAGGTTTTAGACTCTTGTGCATCAATTAATGGCATAGCCTGTACAGCTGAGTGAATTAGTTCACCGTCAGCTTCAATCGCCCACTTTAAGGCTAACTCGCTTAAATCGTTAAAGTTATAACGATTATTGATAGTAATTGTCCCCTTCGCTGCATTAAACTCTTTAAAACGCACTGGTTGATAGACCTTTTTCACTTCAAACGCGTGAGGATGTGGCTCTCTGTTAGGATTCACCAAACCATTGTTTAAGAAGTTTCCATCTGTCGGTAAAGTTGGATGAAAATCTTTGCCATAAGCCCAATACTTAACGCCATTTTCATCGGTATATTCTAACGATTGATCCACCCAGTCCCAGATAAAACCACCCTGTAAGACTGGATATTTATCAATAAGTTGCCAATAGTCTTTAAGATTCCCAACTGAATTCCCCATCGCATGCGCATACTCAATCATAATGCCTGGGCGATGTGGATTTGATTTCGCATACTTTTCTAAACGCTGAATCGACGGATACATCGGCGCAAAAATATCAGTATAGTGCTCTTCGCCAGCAGGCTCATATTGAACAGGCCTTGAAGGATCGCGCTGTTTAACCCATTGATACGTTGCTTCAAAGACTTTACCTTCACCCGCTTCATTACCAAGTGACCAAATAATAATGGACGGGTGGTTCTTATCTCGCTCAACCATACGTTTGGTTCGATCCAGATGCGCAGGTAGCCAAGATAACTCATTACCGATTTGAGTTTTAGCGCTAATAGCCAATGGATGAGACTCGATATTCGCCTCATCAATAACATACATGCCGTATTTATCAGTCAACTCATACCAATAAGGGTTATTCGGATAATGACTAGAGCGCACCGCATTGATATTAAGCTGCTTCATTAACTTAATATCTTGCTCCATTGATGCTTTAGAAACGACGTGACCAGTTTTAGGTGACGTTTCATGTCGGTCAACACCGCGGATCGTTATTGCTTGGCCATTTACCTTTAGCTGAGCATCTTCAATAATAACGTCTCTAAACCCTATATCTTGGCGGTGTGTTTCTAATATTTCACCTTCCGTATCTCTCAGTGTTACTAATAAAGTATATAAATTAGGTTGTTCAGCATTCCATAGTCTAGGTTGACTAAATCCTTTACTTAACGAAATTTTCTTTTGAGTGCCCTGCCCGACAGATACAGTCTTGCGCCCTTTTATCACTTGCTTAAGTTGACGGCTAGAATCGAGCAACTCAAATTCTACAATGAGCTTGTCAGCTTTTTTAGGTGCGTAGTTATTGATACTTACGTCTAATGATAGATTGGCTTTGGTATAGTTATCTGACAATTGTGTGTTAACGTCAATGTCATAAATTCGTTGTTTGGGTGTGGCATACAAATAAACATCCCGTTCAATACCAGAAATGCGTAACATGTCTTGGCTTTCTAAATAACTCGCATCTGTCCAACGACGTAATTGCAGTGCTAGTAAATTGTTCCCTTGAATAACATGCTGCGTTATATCAAATTCAGCGGGTGTCTTTGCCCCTTGGCTAAAGCCAACTTTTTGACCATTTAGCCACACATCTAATGAAGATTTCGCTGCGCCGACATGTAAAAAAATCTGTTTATTTTTCCACGGTTCAGGTAATTCAAATGTTTTTCGATAACTTCCAATAGGATTGTAATCTTTTGGAACATCAGGCCAAGTTGTTGTAAATGGAAAGCGCTCATCAAGATAGATAGGATGACCGAATCCTTCGACTTCCCAATTTCCTGGTACATTAATTTTCTTCCATTGACTGTCATCGTAAGTGGGTAGATAAAAACCATCAGGTTTGTCCTGAGGAGATTTTCGCCAATGGAATGGCCACTGCCCATTAAGTAACATAAAGCTATTTGTTTGTTCTTTGGTTAAATTTAGCGCTGCTAGCCTATTTTCAAAACCAAAACTTGTTGCTCGTGGCGGCAACTTATTTATGGCAAAAACTCGATGGTCTTCCCACGGTTGACGTTTTTGCTCTTGGGCGAAACCTTGGCTCGACAGCAAAACGGTACTAGCAAATAACAAACGGGCGATTTTCATACAAGAACTCAAAAGATTAAATTGTATACTTTATATCAAATTTAATTACCAGTGTCTTGCGACAGACGAAAAAAAACCAGTTCACAAGAACTGGTTTCAGCGATACAAAGCAATACATTTAACCCTACATTATCCAGGCAACATAAATCACATAACCAACTAACGTGAGTGCACCTGCAACCAAATTGTAAGGAAGCTGCGTTTTAACATGCTCAATGTGATCACAACCACTCGCCATTGACGCAACGATCGTAGAATCTGAAATGGGTGAAGAGTGATCGCCAAAGATACCGCCCCCCAACCTGTCTCTTATACACATCTGACGCTGCCGACG
>CAJXRU010000199.1 GCA_913060565.1 uncultured Gammaproteobacteria bacterium
TGCTGCTGAAGAAGCGCCTGCTGCTGAAGAAGCACCTGCTGCTGAAACTGCACCAGAAGTTCACGCTGAAGCGAAAGTTGAAGAAACAGCTGAGACGCCTGTAGAAACAATACCAGAAGACATTGTTGAAGTTGTTGAAGAAGCATCAGTCGTTGAGTCAGCAGATGAAACACCCGTTGCAGTGGAAGCACCTGTTGAAATTGAAGCGGTCGCAGAAGAAGCCCAAGAGGTTGAAGCGGCGCCTAAAGCTAAAAGCAAACCAACGCTATCAATCGTTAAAGGTTTTGCAAGCGCACCAACAACTAAACCACCTGCCGCTGAAGTTGTATCATCTGGTATTGAAGTAACAATCATGCCAAACGAGCAACGTGCAGAGTTCGCAAAAAGCGATCGCAACATCAGTACACTCGGCGCGACAAGCCGCGCATCAAGTGGTGCAACGTTAGCGAAAGCTGAGTAAGCTTAGTTAATGAAATACGAGAAATAAGCAACAATTGCGTATTTCAATAAAAAGCAGCGATGGCAACATCGCTGCTTTTTATCGTAAAACCTCTATCACAACTACTTATGCTGTTTTAAACCACGCCTGAAGATACTCGATACATTGCACTAATTTAGCGGGAACAAAGTGGCGAGCAGGATATAACGCGTACAACGTCAAATTAGGTTTCTGAGATGTTGATAATATTTCTACAACATCCCCTCTATCTATTGCTTGCTGGCAAACAAAATCAGGTAAAAAACCAATACCTAATCCTTTCTTAACGAATTCGAGCATAAAAAGCGTATTGTTAACGGTAAGGTTACCACTTACCTTTACCCCTTCATCAATTGGCCAAATGTTCTTTCCTTGAAAATATTGATAAACAAAACAGTTATGCTGCTGTAAATCTTCAGAGCGCTCGATGTGCGAGTGTTTAGCCAAGTATTCTGGCGATGCACACACTTTATAAGAAAATTGCGTCAGTATCTTTCCAACGTAATTAGAATCGATTGGCGTACTAGACGCTCTAAAGCCTAAATCAAATCCTTTCTCAACCAAGTCGACATTTTCATCGCCAAGGTGAATGTCTAACTCAATGTCAGGGTTCTCGACAATAAAATCGGCAAATAAGTGGGATAAGTCAGTAATGCCCAGTGCCATCGGCGCATTGATTTTTAGTTTACCCTTAATGTTCTTTTGTAAATCGCTTACAAAGGTATCAGCGTCATTAACTTGCGCTAAAATCTTTCGCGCACGTTGTAAATACCCTTCCCCTACATGAGTTAAAGCGACATTTCGCGTTGAGCGATGCAGTAAACGTGAACCTAAATCGTCTTCCAGACGACGAATTTCTTTGCTAATCATCGATTTTGACGTATTAGTTTGCTCTGCAACTTTCGTGAAACTACCCAAATTTGCCAATTTAACAAATAACTCTATTGCTCTTAATTTATCCATAAATACTCTACCTAATACCAATGACAGACTGTAACCAATTGTCTCCATATTGTGAACAGTAGGTTCGCATTATTCGTATATATCAGAACAAATAGACCACGTACTATTTAGCCATTGTCGATGTCATTAACCCGATTAGACAATTGCTATCCACCAAACTAATTAAGGAAACTGTATGTATTCTCTATATCACTCAACTGGAGCTTGCTCCTTAGCGACGTTAACGATCTTAAATGAACTAGCTATTCCCGTTAAAGTCATCAACGTTAATAGTCTTACTGACTTTGATACTGTTAATCCTGTCGCTTCAGTTCCGGCACTAACAATCGATGATCAAGTGCTCACGGAAGGTGCGGCTATTGTTTTGTATCTGCTTAAGAAGCACGACAACGATCTATTGCCAAGTGAACCACAAGCTCGCCAACAAGCAATAGAGCACATCATGTTTGCTAACGCGACCATGCATCCTGCCTATTCAAAGCTATTTTTCATCAATCAGCACATCAGCAATGAAGATGCCAAACAACAAGCTTTAGATGCAGCGGCAGCACACATCAATAAGTTGTGGCAGGTTGTGGAAGATAAACTCAGTCAGCAACAATATTTAGGTGGTGATCAACCATCAGCCGCCGATATCATGTTGGCCGTTTATTCCAGCTGGGGAGCTTACTTTCCAGTAGCAATCAATTTTGGCGAACGAACCACCAACATGCTGCTTGAAACCAGATCTCGTTCAAGCTTTCGTATGGCGCTAGCGAGTGATGACGCCTAATGAGCCCATCTACTAAATCGACATTCCATATCACTCAATCCGACTTTCAACAGATAACACAAGTTATCGAATATTACTTCGATGGACTGTATAACGGCGATACGCAGTTATTGGATAATATCTTTCAAAATGAAAGTTGGTTAATAACACCATGTGGACGACGTGATAAAAAGCAATGGTTAAAAGATGTTGCCAATAGACCAAGCCCCAAGGAGTTACAACAAGACTATTTATTTTCAATTTTGGCAATAGATATTATTAGTGATCAAGCCATGGTAAAAGTGTATTGCCCGATATTTGAATTTAAATACATCGATTTCTTAGGATTAATAAAGTCTGACAACCAATGGCAAATAGTTTCTAAGATGTACACAGATGTCGCGGTTCAATCATCATGAAGAAATTAAACGTTGAAATGGTTAATGACCTTGTTTGCTCATGGTGCCCTATTGGTTATCGTCATATGCAAACGGCAATTAACAATTTAGCGATTGACGTTGATTTCTCTTTTTTACCATTCGAAATAAACCCTCAAATGCCCTCTACAGGGCAAACAATAGATGATTATTTTTTACATCACCTGAGCTGGTCTCGTCAAAAGCTAAAAGGCTATAAAGCGTCGGTTGTTAATACTGCAAAACAAGCGGGCGTCGATATTAATTATACCAACCGAACCATGTATTTTAATTCCAAGAACGCTCACAAACTCATGTTGTGGGCAAAAGAGCACAATGAACATATCGCACTTTATGAGGTGTTTATTGATGCTTATTTTAGTCAAGGTGTCGACATCAGTGATGTCGAAGTGCTGACTAAGTTAGTGCAGCAAACCTCTTTAGATAGTTCTCAAGTTAACGACATCATACGTATGCCGCAATTTGAAAATCAATTTAGGATGGCAAAACAAAGAGTAAATATATTGGCAGTCGATACAGTGCCCATATTTTTCATCAATAAGGTCGCACTCGCATCGAATATAAAATCCGTTGTCGGCTTTGAAAAAGCATTAATCGATGCCTTAAAAAATTAAGAGATAACTGGTAATCATAGAAAGGAGAGTCCCATGCCATACATCAATGTAAAAGTAACAAACGAAGGTGTCACTCAAGAACAAAAGCAAGCAATCATCGAAGGTTGTACCAAACTCATGGTTGATGTGCTGAACAAAGATCCCGCAACAACCTTTGTTGTCATCGACGAAATCGACACCGACAACTGGGGAATTGGATTTGATCAGGTAACGCAACTACGAAAAAATCAATAGTATAAAAATGACAGCGCGAAAACGTATTAGCATAAATAATTTATCACGCTGTCATTATTCCTGTCTCTTATACACATCTCCGAGCCCACGAGACTAGGCATGA
>CAJXRU010000200.1 GCA_913060565.1 uncultured Gammaproteobacteria bacterium
TTCGTCGGCAGCGTCAGATGTGTATAAGAGACAGGTGCTAGACAGCTCGACGATAATCACTAAGCGGGGTCAGGCAATTGTTCGACCTGCCACGTTATCTCGAGAAATAATCACAGAAACATTGCGTAACCGTATGGGCTTTAAAGGGCTTGTCATCACTGATGCATTAGACATGGCAAGTATAAGTGATTTTTTGACGCCGCTGGACGCCGTGTTAGAAACATTTCGTGCAGGTGCTGATATTGCGTTGATGCCGTTCAAAGTTCATAACCCAGATGGCATCAAAAGATTCTATGAACTTGTCGACTGTGTGGTGGAAAACGTCATCGCGGATGAAGCGCTGACGGCTGAAATATTGGGCTCTTTTCAGCGAATTCGCGATATTAAACAAACATTAGCTCAACCAACTAAATCAATGAACTATCTTGCGCATCGCCTATTCGAGAATAAACTGGCACAAGATTCACTCATCAATTTGGCGCATAATCAATCTATCCATCTTCGTCGTATTACTTCATGTAATATTGTGATGCCAAGTATCGAACAAGCACTGGCATTTAAATATGCAATTATGTCAGTCAGTGATAAAGAATTATTAATCAATTGTTATAGCTTACAGCAGTTAAAAAACGTCAAAGCACGGCAAGATCAAATGCTAATCATTGGATTAGAAGACAAGCGAAGTGTTGTTGATGCCGGTGGTATGGATGATTTAGACAAGGACTGCCAACAACAAATTGACCAAGATAGCGTAATTAAAACGATGCAACACAGTAATGAAGTTGGCGGTGGCAGCGTATTCATATCGCTCAAAGCACCATATCATTGCCAGCGATATATCAATATAGCATCAATCTCATTAGCGAGCTTTGATGCAAATTGCTATCAAACAAGTGACGGACAATGGAAAGGCGCTGCTTTTGACGCACTTAGCATGGCCATATTTAAAAAGATTGAGGTAACCGGCACGTTACCCATCAATATTACGCAATGAAGTTTCACCAAATAAACTAAGTCGTTTGGTGACAGCGTTAGATACTTAATTCGCCGGCAACATTGGTTTGCATCATGCTTTTGATATTATCGAATTGTTCGTCGTCACTTAGCAACCAATGAAGCTTTGTTAGAGCAGCTTCAATGGTCATATCACTACCGCTGATCACGCCAATGTTCGCCAGCGCTGCGCCAGTCGCATAACCTGACATATTAACCTTTCCGCGTTGGCATTGACTAAGATTAACAATGGTTATACCGTCATTATTGGCTTTTTCTAATACGCCAAGTAGTGTTGGATCTTGCGGCGCATTGCCCACGCCATAGCTAAGCATGATTAATGCTTTTACCGGTTGTTGAATTATGTTGGCAACAACTGACGCGTTAATGCCAGGGTATAGCATGACAACACCTACCGCTTGACTAGTGATGTTATGGACCTGGAAGGGTTTATCACTCACTTTGTTAATTTCACCCTCCACCAACTCAATATTAATCCCGACATTGAGAAGCTCTGGTAAATTTGGTGATTCAAAGGCATTGAAGCCATCTGCATAGGCTTTAGTAGAACGATTGCCGCGCATCAGTTTGTTGTTAAAGAACAACGTGACTTCATTGATTGGATAATAGGCCGCTAAGAACAGCGCGTTTTGTAGGTTAGACTGCCCATCTGATCGTAGCTGTGCAAAGGGAATTTGCGATCCAGTGACAATGACGGGTTTGGTCAGACCTGCAAGCATAAAAGATAGTGCTGACGCTGTGTACGCCATGGTATCAGTACCGTGTAGAATCACGAATCCATCATAATCTTCATAACGCGCCTTAATATCCTGTGCGATCCGCTGCCAGTCGCTTGGCTTCATATCCGACGAGTCGATAAGCGGTGAGTATTCGTTGATGGTGTAATGGGGCATTTCACTGCGAGAAAACTCAGCAGATTGATTAACACAATCGCTAAGGAATCCAGTCTGTGGAACGAAGCCATTTGGTGATGGCGTCATGCCAATGGTACCGCCAGTATAAGCAATGTAGATTCTCTTCTGGGTCATTACATTCATCTCAACATTTAGTATTGCAAAATTAGGCGCAAGGTTATCACAAATAGTCCGCTACGGAATGATTTACTGATAAAAAAAATGCCAGCGCGAAGGCTGGCATTTTAAATGGCTTACGAACAAACTATCGGCTACATTCCATACAGAATAAGTAGGCGTGTTGTGGATCGTCAAAACTATTAAAGGTGTTGAGGTTTGATTCAACCTGACCAAGCAATTTGCCAAGAACTGTTTGTGGTTGTGGTTCTATGCCCATTGAGTCAACTGCGGCATTGAATACATCGCGATAGAACTGCTCCATCGGTGTTAACGTTTTTTCGATAACCTTCGTTGAGTAATCTTCTAGATTAGCAAGTTGTGCGGCCGCTTTAACTGCGTCATCAAAGTTACCTAATTCATCTACTAAGCCGAACTCGTATGCCTTTTCGCCTGACCATACACGGCCTTGAGCAATTTGGTCCACTTGTTCTACCGTCATGTTACGACCTTTAGCAACCAATGATAAGAACTGACGATAACCGTGCTCAATATGGCTTTGCATCAGTGCTTTGAATCCTTGAGGGAGGTCGCGAGTAATTGATAATCCAGACATCTCTTTTGTACCAACGCCATCAGTGTAAACGCCGACAGTTGCCAAAGAATTCTCAAACGTATTGATCATGCCAAAGATCCCGATTGAACCCGTTATCGTTGTCGGTTGGGCAATAATCTTATCGCTTGTCGCTGCAATCCAATATCCTCCAGAGGCCGCTACGCTGCCAAAAGAAGCAACAACCGGCTTTCCTGCCGCTTGTAATGCAGATACTTCAGTGCGGATTTGTTCCGATGCATACGCACTGCCGCCGCCTGAATCGATACGTAAGACAACCGCCTTAATATCATCATCTAAGCGGGCTTTGCGCAATAGCTTAGATGTGCTTACACCACCAATAGTACCGGTTGGCTGTGTACCATTTAAAATCGTACCTTTTGCAACGATGATAGCGATATTCGATTTAGTTGGTACATAAGCAGTTGGCATTCTGTCGCGATAGGCAAGGTAGTCATTCATGGCTATTTTGTTGTAGCTCATTTTGTTTTCTGACTGACCAACGACATCAACAAGTGCTTTGGTAATATTAAGATCAGAATCGATCACGTCTACTAGACCAATATTCAACGCTGTTTTTGCCATATCACCATCAGCTGCGTTTAATGCGGTTAGATAGTCTTCAATTGGCAAATTAATTTGCTCTGGTGCCAGTTCACGAGCTTGTGCTACATCGTGTACATAAGTGCCCCATAGATCATCTAGCCATGCCATGTTTGCGGTTTTTGCAGCAGGGGACATGTCATCGCGTAAGTACGGCTCTAATGCAGATTTAAAGGTACCAACGCGAAATATGTGAGAATTGACTTTAAGCTTCTCTAGCAAACCTTTGTGATACATGCGATAGCGAGAATATCCATCTAGCGAGAC
>CAJXRU010000201.1 GCA_913060565.1 uncultured Gammaproteobacteria bacterium
ACGAGATCATGCCTAGTCTCGTGGGCTCGGAGATGTGTATAAGAGACAGTATTTATGGTAATAACAGGTAACGGGAAAGGTAAAAGTACTGCTGGCTTTGGCACTGTTTTACGCGCTGTTGGTCATGGTAAAACAGCAAGTGTTGTGCAATTTGTTAAAGGTCAGTGGCCATGTGGAGAACGTAATGTTCTTGAAAAACTTGGCGTTGAATTTTGCGTAATGGGCACTGGCTTTACTTGGAACACTCAAGATAAAGAATTAGATACCAAGGCCGCGCAAGCTGCATGGCAGGAAGCAAAAAAAATGCTCGCTGATGAGAGCCAAGATATCGTCTTGTTAGATGAATTAACCTACATGGTTAGTTATCACTACATTGACGTTGAAGAAGTTGTTCAAGCGATAAAAAATCGCCCACCAATGCAACATGTCATCATCACGGGCCGCGCTTGTCATCGTGCTTTGTTAGATATTGCTGATACCATCAGTGAAGTAAAGCCTACCCGTCATGCCTTTGAAAATGGTGTAAAAGCGAGGATTGGTTTTGATTATTAATCACGTTAAGAGTCTGCTAATTGGAGCTATCTCACTCTTTGTCGTTACTGCTAATGTCGCTGCAAAAGACGAAAATCCCAAACGAATTATTGCGCTTTCTCCTCATGCCGTAGAAATGCTCTATGCCATTGGCGCTGGCGAGCATATTGTTGCAACGATAACTCACGCCGATTATCCAGAGCAGGCAAAATCAATCGAAGTGATTGGTGATTATCGAGGTATAACGTTAGAAAAACTTATCAGTTTAAAGCCGGATCTCGTCGTAACTTGGCCAAGTGGCAATAAATTTAATCAAATCGAACAAATCAAAAAATTGGGTTTTAACGTGGTTGCTTCTGATCCCACCACCCTTGATGAAATTGCTAGCGATATTCGACATCTCGGCAGAGTGACTGGCTATGAAAAACAAGCTGCGCAAGTTGCTAATAAATTTGAGCAAGAGCTCGCAGTAATCACAACGCAATACCAATCACGCAAACCGGTTAAGGTATTTTATCAGCTATGGTCAAAACCATTAATGACCATAAGCAAAGACAGTTGGATCAATCAGTTTATTACCCGCTGCGGCGGAGTTAATGTCTTTAATGATGCGGATAGTCCTTACCCTAAAGTGAGCACTGAAAATGTATTACTTACTGGCGCGCAAGTGATTTTAGTGCCTGTGGACAAAGAAACGCGAGGCCATGAACTTTACAACTGGCAGCAATGGCAATTATTACCAGCGGTGAAAAACAAGCAAATTTATCACCCTGATGCCAAGGTATTACACCGACCAACACCTAGAGTGTTAACGCCGATGAAGCAAGTGTGCGAATTTATTGATAAAGCTCGGCAATCTCTTTAATAAATCGACGTAATGCTCTATGCTTAAGTTTTTCAAGCATGGAGCATTTTTATGAAAGAAATAGCAAACAAACTTCACGAATGTGGCGAAAACGTTGAAATAAAACGTGGCCATATTCATGTAAAATTTCCATTATTTATGTCTAACTTAGTCATCAAAAAAGATATCGCCACCAACCAATTGATGTTTGCTTATAATCAAATTGGTGATCTCTTCTCTATTATTTTATTTTGCTTGCTTGCAGGCAACTTTATAGCCAAGGAAGATTACATTTTTGGCATGTTCAGCATTGGCATTGCACTAGTTACTACAGTAACTAGTATTAGCAAAGAGATAAGAGTAGCTGCGATAAAGCAACAAATTAACGCCTTGTTTAAAATGAATCCTCATCTACAGCCAATTGATTCACTCACCACAGAAGATATTTAAAGACATTTATAACGACATAGTTAACTGTTACAACGCTAACGTATATAATGGCGACTTGAACTCATCAAGTTGCCTGCTATTTTGTTTAAACTCAGCCATCGTCTTTTGACCTTACAACACCTTATTGAAAACGAATACGAACACATTTGGGATTGTTGCTGTGATCATGGCCATCTTGGCATGAGCTTGTTGTCAAAGTTCGCCAAGGTTCAATCGCCACCAACTATTCATTTTATTGATATAGTGCCAGCCTTAATGGATGAAGTTGACGCTAAATTAACGCGTTTTTATCCTCAAGATAATTTTCATTGGCAGGTGCATTGCGAGGATGTAAGTCAGCTGCCCTTAGAGCTAACATCAAAAAAGCAATTAGTTATCATCGCGGGAGTCGGTGGTGAATTAATTCAAGAATTTGTCACGCAAATCCTTAAACAACATCAGCACCAAACTATCGACTTTTTATTATGCCCAGTAAACGAGCCGTATCACTTACGACAAAGTTTAGTCGCATTAGATTTATCACTCAAATCAGAGCAAATTATCAACGATAATAAACGCTATTATGAAGCACTATTCGTCACTAATGACATACACCAGTCAGTGCCAATTTCTGCCGTTGGTGAGAAAATGTGGCAAGCTTCAAATGAACAGCAACAAGTAATTAATCAAGCTTACTTAACTAAAACAATTGCCCATTATCAACGGGTAAAACATAAATCACATGACTGTGATATTGCCTCACGCTATATCAATATTAAAGTAACTACTTCACTCTAAAAAGGACATAAATTATGACATCTCACGTACGCGTTGGCGTTGCTGTGCTCATTATCAATCAAGGAAAAATTTTATTGGGTGAACGTATTGGCTCACATGGCGCTCACACATGGGCAACACCTGGCGGCCACTTAGAAATGGGAGAATCGATAGAAGCCTGTGCAGTGCGTGAGGTATTGGAAGAAACAGGACTAGAGATAAGCGCTATTAAACAGCTTGGATATACCAATGATATCTTTGATGCTACGAAACATTACATCACACTCTATGTCACTGCTACGTCTGCCAGCCAAGATGCGACAATAATGGAAGTGGATAAATGTACACAATGGCAATGGTTTGATATGACTGAGCTGCCATCCCCTTTATTTAAACCCATGAACAACCTACTCAGCAATCACGATCTCATGAGTAAACTCCATAACTTAATCGAAAAGAACTAAATGATAATAAATATCATTTAGTTCTTGACTGCAAAATTGTTACGATATAACATTACTCAAAATGTATTATGTTATAGGCAAACCATGAAACCAAATATTCACCCAGAATACCGCAAAGTACTATTCCACGACGTATCTGTAGATTCATACTTTTTGGTGGGTTCAACCATCAAGACTGATAAAGAAAAAGTATGGCATGAAGATGGCAATACCTATCCTTATGTAACACTGGATGTATCAAGCGACTCACATCCGTTTTACACCGGCCAACAAAAACAAACAAACACCGATGGCCGCGCAGCAAGCTTTAGCCTTCGTTTCGGCAAGTTATTTTCTAAAACCAAAGGGAAATATTAGGGTTTGTTGATCCTTGTGGTTCAAATTTCGTTAAATCTAAAAGCATTTTGAGCAAGGCATGAGGATTGATGCTGGGTTTACCCCAGTGAATGACGAATAA
>CAJXRU010000202.1 GCA_913060565.1 uncultured Gammaproteobacteria bacterium
CACTATCCTCTTCGTCGGCAGCGTCAGATGTGTATAAGAGACAGCAACATTCTCACGCCTTTTTCGCCGCCAAGGAATCAATCCACAACACCTTTATATTCAATCAACGATCGGCCCCCCAATAACCTATAACGCCAATACGCTTTGCTACAACTTCCCTATCGGCGGCATCGTCTCCACCTGTATCGAATCAATACTTCATAAGTATCGTTTTAATAGTCAATGGCGCAGCTTCAGCGATGATGTAACAGCTATCCGTAAACAACTAACACCGCTTATCAAAAAGCACTGTTTTCGTCATATTGAGCTCATTCAACATGTTTTTTATCGCAACAAGGGGGCTTATCTCATTGGTCGTCTTAAGGGCAAACATCAATTGCCTATCGTGTTTGCACTATTGAATGACGAAAACGGAAATCTTTATGTCGATGCGGTACTCACTCAACGAGATGACTTGAGCATTCTCTTTGGTTTTGCACGAGCCTATTTTATGGTTAATGGTAAAGCCACCAGCCAAATCATTGCATATTTGCACGAATTGATGCCGAGTAAACCCCGTTACGAATTATGGTCGGCACTTGGTTTAGTTAAACATAGTAAAACAGAGTTTTACCGTCAGCATCTCGCTCACTTAGCGCAAACAAGCGATCAATTTGAAATAGCTGATGGGATCAAAGGCATGGTTATGGCAGTGTTTACCCTGCCCTCAAGTGATACTGTCTTTAAAATCATTAAAGATGAATTTGCACCGCCCAAACAAGTAACCCATCAAATTGTTAAGGATCGCTATAAACTAGTAAAAGAGCATGACCGTGTCGGCCGTATGGCAGATACACAGGAGTTTTCTAACTTTCACTTTCCTCGCCAGCGGATCTCAGCGACATTACTCGACGAACTCAAAAAAGTTGCTCCATCACAGTTGCTTATCACTAACGAACACATCATTGTCAAACATCTCTATACCGAGCGGCGCATGATCCCCCTCAATATATTTTTGAGGCAAGCAAACCCAACACAAGTTAATAACGCGGTCGATGAATATGGCAATGCCATTAAGCAATTAGCTGCCGCCAATATATTTCCAGGTGATATGTTATTTAAGAATTTTGGAGTAACTCGCCATGGCCGTGTCATTTTTTATGATTACGATGAAATTTGGTACATGCATCAATGTAATTTTAGAACGATTCCGAAGCCAGAAACCTATGAGCAAATGATCGCCAGTGAACCTTGGTATCGGGTTGACGAATTTGATGTGTTTCCCGAAGAGTTCGCGCATTTCATGTTAGGGCAATCTCGCGTGAAACGAAGTTTTATGAAATTACACCCAGAGTTACTCTTAGCTGGCTATTGGCGTCAACTACAGGAAAATTTTAACCGTGGAATTTACGCAGATGTTTATCCATATCGCAAAGATAAACGATTGTTTCACAAATAGCTTTAAAGCCCTGTGTCAAGACGTTAGACTAGCAAACAATTTTTAATTAATGAGCGTAAAACTATGCATATCGAAAAAGACATTGTCGTTAGCCTTCACTATCGTTTAACTGACGATCAACAACAAGAAATTGAAAACTCATTTGGCGATGTACCGATGTCCTATTTACACGGTCATAATACAATGATCCCAGGCCTTGAAGCAGCGGTTGAAGGTAAGCAAGCTGGCGATCGTTTAGACGTCACTATCTCACCTGAAAATGGCTATGGCGAATACGTTGAAGAGCGTAAACAACAAGTGCCAGCAGCGGCATTTGAAGGATTAGATCCTCAACCAGGTATGCAATTTACAGCAGATACAGATCAAGGCCCAATGCCAGTAACTGTTATTGAAGTGACTGATGAGCACGTTACTGTAGACGGCAACCACCCATTTGCTGGTCAAACACTTCATTTTGAAGTTGAAATCGTTGAACTGCGTGACGCAACACCAACGGAGTTAGAACATGGTCACCTTCATCAAGAAGGCGGTTGTGGTCATGATCACGGCGAAGGCGAAAGCTGCGGTCACTAATGATGACATAATTTATCCATAAAAAATCCCGCTTCAATGAGCGGGATTTTTTTTATTATTTAAGTAATTTATTGTGGTGGAAAGTTAGCGAGTATTTCATTAACCGCAATATTTACTTTTTCTGCACGTTTTTCTGGATTCGACTTTTGACTCAGACGTGTGTCAAACGAACCACGCCAAATAAGTTCTTTTTTCGGCGCAATAAAATCTATCACTAACGCACCTTCTTTATATTCTCGCTGTAAGCTATTTAAATTCATATGTAGGCTTGAATGAGAGCCATAATAGCCGCGGCCAAAACTCCAATAGAACGGATGAGTATTTGCAACATCTCGTTCACGCTTTTTACTAATTGTTGTATGGAAGTTTACTAATACTGAGGCTTCACTTGGTGCAACCTTACGTAGTCCTTTAGCTGCCAACCTTGCTTCAATCGCATTAACAATACGTTTATTGTTGATGTCACTATTAAAGTACTCTTTGTCACTGCCGGTAGGTTTAGACTCGACAACCCATGCATAGGTAGATAGTTGGGAAAAGTTAACAGAATTATCATAGTCATAATTCGGCGTTGATTTACATCCTGTTAATAACAACGCTAATCCAATTAATGGGGCGATAGCAATTTTCATCATAAACTCCTTAATATTTGTCATCTCAGTTTATCAGCTTTGATAATAAACATCGTAATTAATTGTTACTCTTAGCCATTGTTCACACTAAACACCCTATTAATCTATCAAAAATAGGTGAATATCAACTGAATTACCTTATTTAGTCATCCTCAATTACGCAAGGATTATCAAGCCATAACGCACTTGATTGTCGATGTAAAATTTTGATCTCACCAGCCACCTTTTGATTATCCAAACTCGCAAGGGCTATCGCTACATAGTCTGACATGAGTTCAGGCATTGCCCACTCAATATTACTGCCACACAACATGCAAAATTTTCGTTCAACATCAGAGCTAGAGCGATAACTCTGTAACGATTGAGCGCCCTGTATATAAGTGATATCAGCACGCTTAAAACGGGCATAGGTGGCAAAAGCCGCACCGTGTTGCTTTTGACACATAGTGCAATGACAATGTGATACCTTTTGTGGTTGTGCACTAATTGAAAACACCACTTCACCACAAAGACAACTTCCTCGATTCATTATTTCCTCCTTGACCATACCCATTGACTAACGCTTGAAATAACAGGTAGTGTCCATATCAACGACTTCAACACTAACTGTGGTATAACTGCCAACAATAACTTTTACTGATTCTCCAACAATACCCAAGCCACTTGAAGATGCATGTTTCAGAGCTCGGGTAGGAATCGAATACA
>CAJXRU010000203.1 GCA_913060565.1 uncultured Gammaproteobacteria bacterium
AAAGCCCATACTCCCTTAGCAGGGGAGCGCCTTCGGCCACTCGGCCACCTCTCCGGTATGCGGCGTATAATACTGGGTCGCGAAAATAAGTCAAACAGTTTTTATGGGAAATATTGATGAGTGCAGCGTTTTTAAACAAATGGTCTAAATATAAAACACATCACTATATTGACGGGTGAAATAACCACCAAAAATAGAAAAAGATAATAAAATTACAAAGGAGGAAAGATAGTGGAAAGTAAAATTTAGATAAAAAAAATGGAAGCATAAATGCTTCCATTATCCATCGATGATTACATCACGCCATCATCAGATGATTTTTCTTGCTGAATTCGTTGGTAAATCTCTTCACGATGCACAGCTACTTCTTTTGGTGCGTTAACACCGATACGTACTTGATTACCCTTAACACCTAGAACGGTAACAGTAACTTCATCACCAACCATTAAAGTTTCACCAACGCGGCGAGTTAAAATTAACATAGTTTACTCCTGTAAATTGATTCCGATTGACCCCGGATAAATAAATCTCACGATGAAAAAATCATTCGCTAATTTCAATTATATATCTAGATTGAATATTGTTGCGGACTTTTTCTTAAAAAAGGTAAAAATAATACAACATTGCTGCAATTTTAAACACTTCATCACATAATCTACTTCATCGTTGACACAAAAATTAATTTAGTCGCTTTAGAGCTACTAAAGAATCGAATTTTTAATTCCAACTCTTTATAACTTACGGCTTATTTATTAGTTGTGCAATAACAACATATTAATAGACCGTGTAAATTGGATTTTGTTTCCAGTCACGCATAAAAAAACGCCGACCAAGGTAGACGTTTTATAAAGTAGAATCACTAAAGAGTTATAAGCGCTCAGTTAACCAAGCATTAACGCTTTCAAGTGCACTTGGTAATGCTGCTGGATCACTGCCGCCAGCCATTGCCATATCAGGACGACCGCCGCCTTTACCGCCAACTTGCTGAGCAACCATGTTAACTAACTCACCCGCTTTTACTTTGCCTATTAAGTCTTTGGTAACACCCGCGACTAAACTTACTTTTTCACCATCTGCGGCGCCAACAACAACAATGCCACTGCCAAGCTTGTTCTTAAGCTCATCAACAGAACCACGTAGTGTCTTAGTATCAACACCATCAAGTTGCGCAACTAATACCTTGTTGCCTGCAATTTCGATTACGTTATCGATTAAGTTAGCGCCCTGCTGACTCGCTAGTTGTGCTTTTAACTCGTTCACTAACTTATCTAGTTGCTTGTTCTTATCAACTAACGCTTGTGCTTTATCTAATAAATTAATGCTATCAGCTTTTAATACGCTTGCAGCAGCAGCCAATTTAGTTTCTTGCATTTGCACAGCTTCAACTGCGTAATTACCAGTAACAGCTTCGATACGACGAACACCTGCCGCGATGCCAGCTTCAGAAGTAATCTTGAATAAACCAATATCACCAGTGTTAGTGACGTGTGTACCACCACATAGTTCAACTGATAATTCACCCATGCTAACAACACGTACATCGCTATCGTATTTCTCGCCAAATAATGCCATTGCACCAGCTTCTTTAGCTGCGTCTAAGCCCATTTCACGTGTTTGCACTGCAACATTTAGGCGAATGTGATCATTAACCATACGCTCTACTTCAGCCAATTGATCTGCAGTAACACCTTCAAAGTGAGAGAAGTCAAAACGTAGTTTATCAGCTTCAACTAATGAACCTTTCTGCGTCACGTGCTCGCCAAGTTCACGGCGTAAAATTGCGTGCAAGATATGAGTTACAGAGTGATTTAATGCGATATCGTTACGACGCTTAACATCGATTTGCGTCGTTGCAGCACTTGCTTTATTAATAGTACCAGAAACAACCACACCACGATGACTAAAAACTTTACCGATTTTTACCGTGTCTTCAACATTGAATACACCGTCGCTTGTCGTAATGGTACCAGTATCACCAACTTGACCACCTGATTCTGCGTAAAACGCCGACTCGTCTAACACGATAATTGCTTGTTGATCTGCTGCAACGCTGTCAGTTTCTTCACCAGCAACCACAATGGCATTAACCACTGATTGGTTGGTGTTTTCGTTATAGCCTAAGAACGCCGTCTCACCCTCTAATTTCACTTGGTCGTTGTAATCAACGTCAAAGTTACTAGCTTGCTGAGCACGTTTACGCTGCGCTGCCATCGCCTTCTCAAAACCTTCTTGATCAATTTCGAGGTCGCGTTCACGCGCAATATCAGCAGTTAAATCAGCAGGGAAACCGTAAGTATCGTAAAGTTTAAATACTAATTCACCGTCAATAACCTTACCAGACTGTGCTTTTAACGCTTCATCTAAGATCAACAATCCGCGATCCAGTGTGCGAGCAAATTGCTCTTCTTCTGCTTTTAGCAGCTTAACAATGATTGCCTTGTTCTTTTCTAACTCTGGGTAAGCTTCGCCCATCTGAACAATCAGCTCATCAAGTAACTTATAGAAGAACAAGCCATCAGCGCCCATGCTATTACCATGACGAACAGCACGGCGAATAATACGGCGTAATACGTAACCACGACCTTCATTTGACGGCATAACACCATCGCTAATCAAGAATGCACATGAACGGATGTGATCGGCAATTACGCGCAGTGATTTATTGGTTAAATCGTTCGTGCCAATAATTTTTGCAGCCGCTGAAATCAAACCTTGGAAGATATCGATTTCGTAATTTGAGTGAACGCCTTGCATGATTGCCGCAATACGCTCTAAGCCCATACCAGTATCTACAGATGGTTTTGGTAAATCTTCCATCGTGCCATCGCTTTGGCGATTGAACTGCATGAATACAAGGTTCCAAATTTCGATGTAACGATCGCCATCTTCTTCTGGTGTTCCAGGAGGTCCACCGGCAACATCTTCACCGTGATCAAAGAAGATTTCTGTACAAGGACCACAAGGGCCTGTGTCACCCATCGACCAGAAGTTATCTTTAGCGCCAATACGCGATAAACGCTCAGGGTTAACACCAATTTCGTTTATCCAGATTTCTTCTGCTTCACGATCTTCTTCAAATACTGTTACCCATAACTTTTCTTTTGGCAGGTTTAATTCAACCGTTAAAAAGTGCCATGCAAAGTTAATTGCTTCTTTTTTGAAGTAATCACCGAAGCTAAAGTTACCTAGCATTTCAAAGAATGTATGATGACGGGCTGTGTAACCAACGTTTTCTAAATCGTTATGTTTGCCACCAGCGCGAACACAGCGCTGTGAAGACGTCGCACGGTTATAGTCACGTTTGTCGCTGCCAATAAATACATCTTTAAATGGCAC
>CAJXRU010000204.1 GCA_913060565.1 uncultured Gammaproteobacteria bacterium
ATGCTGCGCCGTCTCGATTAGAAACGGCACCGGAAAATGCGCCCTTTACGTGACCAAATATTTCGGACTCCATTAATTCACTTGGGATCGCCGCACAATTTAACGCAATAAATGGTTTTTCAGCACGCTTGCTTAATTGATGTATCGCTTGGGCAGCAACCTCTTTTCCTGAGCCACTAGGTCCTGTAATAAAAACAGATGCCTGACTTGGCGCACATTGCTCGATAGAAGAATAAACAAATTGCATGGCGACTGAATCACCAATAAACCCCTCAAAATTTTCTTTACGGTAATATTGATATTGCTCAATAGTACGGCGCATTAATGTGCGCTCAGCTAAGACTTGTTGGAGCTGAAGAGCCTGCTTAAGCTTAATAATTAGTTCATAATTATCCCACGGTTTTTGCAGGTATCCCCAGATATGACCACTGTTAATCGCGCCGAGCACCATGTCCATGTCGGCATAGCCAGTAAGTACAATACGTACGGTTTCTGGTGTCAATTTAGCAACTTGAGTGAGCAACTCATTACCATCCATTTCAGGCATGCGCATATCGGTTACAATGACATCTACAGGGGAGTGCTCAATAATTTCGAGGGCTTCTTTACCGCTATTGGCAGTTAGAACATCAGCATCTAACTTTCGTGCGATACGTGACAGGGAACGAAGAACATCAGGCTCATCATCAACAAATAATACTCGTGCGCGGTTTATATTTTCCATAATCTCACCTTAATTAAGTGATGCGCCTTTCCCTAATGAACACAACATAACGCTTGGTAATACTGCTAACCCGCGGGGTAAATGGCAACAATGTAATGATTCGATTATGTATTAAAAAGTGACTAAAAACAAAACTTTAAAAATGATAAATCGCGGTGGCCTCATAGCCTACCGCAATGGACGAAAAAACAATAAGTGATATTAAGCTAAAATTGCTTGTAGCTTCTCTTTAAATTTCTCCCCTAGATTAGCGTCACGTAAGCCATATTCGACAAATGCATTCATGTAACCTAGTTTGCTACCGCAATCGTGAGAGCGCCCAGACATATGAAAAGCTTCCACCATTTCGTGATGAATTAATTGTTCTATTGCATCAGTTAGCTGAATTTCATCGCCTGCGCCCGCGGGTGTATTTTCAAGCAATGTCCAAATTGCACTAGATAAAACATAGCGCCCAACCACCGCTAAATTTGATGGAGCTTCATCTATTGCAGGTTTTTCAACCACTCGAATCATGGGTCTAGAAGCTCCTGCTTCTAATTTGCAACCATTACAGTCAGCAACACCATATTGACTCACTAGCATTCTAGGAACAGGCTCTACCATCACTTGACTGATTTGATTGTCATTATATCTGGCCAACATCGCCGCTAAATTCTCCTTTCTTAGATCAGCAGATGCTTCATCAATAATCACATCAGGTAGCACAACTGCAAAAGGTTCATCGCCAACAATAGGACGGGCTTTTAATACCGCATGCCCTAGCCCTTTTGCTTCGCCTTGTCGTACCTGAATAATAGTCACATCTGATGGACAAATTGAGTGAATTTCATCAAGTAATTGACGCTTAAAACGCTGTTCTAAGGTGCTTTCTAGCTCAAAAGACTTATCAAAATGATTTTCAACGGCATTCTTAGAAGAATGAGTTACTAATACGATTTCTTTAATGCCAGCAGCGATACATTCGTTGACGATATATTGAATCATTGGCTTATCGACAATCGGCAGCATTTCTTTGGGAATTGCTTTGGTCGCAGGTAACATTCTCGTACCAAGACCTGCAACCGGGATCACTGCTTTCTTTACTCTATTGTTGGCTAAACCGTTCATGATAGTCACCTTTGTCCTTGCTAAATGTAGCGAATCAAATATCAAATCAATTTATCGTTTAACACTACATAGCGACATCTGTGCCATTTTACCAAGTCATTGTTTCAAAATAATAAAGTTTAAATTCTTCTCATTTAAAGCCTCAGGATTTTGCATCTTGCAATGCGCAGCACTAATAAATGCTCGTATTTTGCAAAACAATACTGTCGTGCAAAGTCACACCAAACAACTAAACAATATAAATCAATGAATTAATAAAATTTAATGAACAGGAATACTACTTGCTATCAGGTTTAAGGATTATAAATTCAATTAATTGGAGGCACTATGATTGAAGCACCTTTTCAAGCAGAAAAAAAAGCATCGCGCCATACAACGCTCGTATTTAGCATTGCCTTAAATGGATATCAGTGGCGTTACTTTAAGCATCTTGCGTCGCATCGTGCCTATGCCCAAAAGCACGATTATCACTATGAAGTCGTCTCCAAGCCATTTTATTCACCGATGGGTATCAACTGCTGCTGGCTCAAATTGACTTTAATGTACACGGCACTGCGCGCAGGATACCAACAAGTAATGTTTGTTGACGCAGATGCTTACATTAATGACAACTGCCCGCCCCTAAACACACTGTTTGTGCCTGCAAAATCAATCTACATGGCCAAAGGCTACTCTCATCGCTTTAACTCTGGCGTTATGATTATTAGAAACTGCCCTCAGGCTCGTAATTGGTTGAAGCGCATTATCACCCATCGCCATGACAAAGTAGAGCCGCAATATGATGTTGGTTGGGGAGAAAATAGTCATGTCATCAGCCATAGCGAAGGATGTCGATTTGTTAAAGAAATCCCGCAAGAATGGAATAACACCAGCAGCTATTACCTAACGGATTTCATTAGACACCACAATTACGGCCCGCTGCGCAGTGGCTCGTTTGAACGAGTAACACATTACCTGATGTTTGTATTAGCCAACAAAATCGCAAAATTACAGCGCTTGTTTACCAAAAAGCGTAAAACATCTCGACATGATGATTTGTTACTCGAACAAACCCAAAAAACGTTGCACAACTTTCCCAACTTTTGTCATCGTGCCATCAATAAGTCGCCGCAAATCACCAGCTCACCGCTTAATTCACGCCTCGCAAAATGAAAATGGATTTTTATTCTGCGAGTAAATTAAATACTCAGTAAACCAACACAAACTACAAAACAACACAAATTCAACAACTTAATAAAAATAATAATATTGGCACAACCTAAGCAATCAGCTGTATAGAACGAACAATAACTGCAATACCAACCTTTAACAGGGAGTGTATTTATGAAAACTGCAAGCGTAAATAAATCACCGTCAGCCACCAATTTACTATTAAGTCTGTGGCCTGTCTCTTATACACATCTGACGCTGCC
>CAJXRU010000205.1 GCA_913060565.1 uncultured Gammaproteobacteria bacterium
TTTCTTATCTGATTGGGTGGGGGAAGCTAGTTTTAAAGTGGTACGATTTAAAGTCTAAAAATGAAGCTGTTGATTTTCCAGAGACTGGATATAAATGGAATGAACTAGGTCAATTAGCTCAACATTTTTATTCTCAATATCACAGTTGGCCTTACGATAAGCTCATTCATGAGTTCACCGTTACCACTGATCGTATTTTAGTATTGATCGACTCTCTAGATAACCAAAAGCTTTATGGTGAAATTTGGTTTGATAAATATACGTTGGGAAAAATGATTCAATTTAATACATCATCACCAATGGTAAATATGCGCGGTAAAGTAAGGAAGTACAAAAGAGTGAATGCTATAGAATAGTAAATTCACCAAGCTGTTAAATACGGATAAAATACTACTCCTTCATCGTTAATGCTATTCAACTATTACTTAACCCTTTATTGGTGCGTTATAGTTACAATAGGTCCCCTGAACTCTATCTTGCTTTGTAAAGTTAGCCATATAGAGGCAGCTCTTAAACCTTCAAAGCACTCTGCTCAATTGTCTTTTAGTTCGTAAGCGTATAGGGAACGGCACCTAGCCGCGCTCAATGTTCCATGGTAACAGCGGTTCAAGATTGTTCGGTTGCTCTGCAATATGCTGCAAGCACTTTGAGATATAGTCATGCACAACTAGGCCATTAGCCTTAGCTGTTTCAACTAGACTATAGAGAATAGCACTCGCATGAGCACCATTGCAGGTATTTGAAAACAGCCAAGCCTTGCGCCCAATGACAAACGGTTTTATTGCTCGCTCGGCTCGATTGTTGTCAATCGATAATCTGCCATCTTCAAGGTAGCGCTGGAACTTGTCAAACTGATTTAGGCTGTAGCTTATTGCCTCACCCAATTTGCTTTTAGGCGGGATTTTATCTTTGTGCTTTATCAGCCAGCTATGTAGTTCTTTTACAATCGGCTTAGCGTGAGACTGCCGGATGTTGAACTTATCTTCTACTGATTTTCCTTTAATGCGTTGCTCTATCCCGTAGAGCTTACCTATTAGGTTTAAGGCCACATCAACTTTACCTGTTGTCTTTTTGGCTTGTATCTTCTTCGCATCCACAAACTTACGACGAATGTGCGCAAGACAGGCGACTAACTTTGCCTCTGTTAGCCCATAAGCTTTATACCCATCGACATGCATGTAACCTTGGTAGCCATCAAGAAAATCAATTGCACACTGTGCTGCGCGACTGTTGTGATAATCGTACAAAACGATATTGGTTTTTTCACTGGCGCTATCACTGCCACAGCAATACACCCACATATAACTGGTCGCTTTTTCAGCCTTGATAACTTTCAATGGTGTTTCATCCGCAAATATTACAGGCTCTGCCAGTAATATTTCTTTCAAGCGTCTATACAAAGGCTCAAGTAGTTGAGCGCTACGCAGTATCCAACTCGACATGGTTTGACGACTTAATTCGAGTCCAATATCACTAAATAGGGTTTCTTGACGATATAGCGGTAAGCCAAACTGATATTTGCACGAGATGATTTGGCTGAGTAAGCTAGCCGTCGCAATGCTTTTTGGTATCGGTGTTGCTGGCATTATGGCGGTTTTTACCACGCTTTCAACCCCATTACGCTCGCATTGTCGACAAGCGTATTTGGGCCGAATGGTCTTAATAACGTTGATATGCGCAGGGACAAATTCTAAGGTTTCACTGCTGCTTTCACCCATTTTATGCAACGGGCTTTGACAGCAATCACAGACTTTGTCGCTCTTATCAATATCAACCACTACTTCTTTGCGCGGTAGTGCTGCTGGTAATGGCTTACGTTTTGGTTTGGTTTTTGTTGTCGTGTTTGAGTTTGAATCAACCAGAAGCTGTTTGTCGTGTTCATCAAGCACTAACTCTACTTCATTAAACACTTCATCAGCACCAGGCATTTGTTCTGATTTTTTACCGTATTCTTTGGTAAGCTTGAGGTTGTAACGCTCAAGCAATAGTTGATAGGCAGCGTCTTTTTCTGCCAACTTATTGTCTTTGTCAGCTAACTCATCATCCATACGTTGCTGCAACTCAATCAGCATTTGTTTGAGTTGTTCAGGGTCATTGGGAAGTGAATTGGCATTGAATTTCATCCCATGATTTTAACAAAATATTCAAGCCAATACTGCTTTTCACGTCATTTACCACAAGCGCTCGTGTCAATGATCGTTGACTGCGAAAAAACTCAATATCAGGCAACTAGATCATCGATTGATAATGTAATTCTTGATGACCAAGGACATCATATCCAGAGAGTAACCAATCGAGTTGCTCAGCGCTTAACGCAAATTCATTGCCATTAACTTTGGTCGGCCATTTGAACTTTTGTTTTTCCAAACGCTTTTGCCAGAGTGCAAAGCCTGTTTTGTCCCAATACAATATTTTCAGTTTGTCTTTGGCTTTATTGCAAAAAACAAATAAAGCGCCCGTATAGGCATCACGGTTTAGCTCATCTTCGACAAGCGCAGCGAGGCCATTTATGGCTTTACGAAAATCAACAAAATCTCGATGAAGAAACACCGCTGAAGGCTCAACAAACATCTTCATTAAATAATCTCACGTAATAATAGGCTTAAGTAAGTCACAGAAGTTGATGCCGGTAAACTGACATTTGCTTTACCTACGGTGACTGTTATGAAGTTTTTCTCTTCAATGATTTCCACTTGTTGTGTTACTTTGGCGCGAACAAAGTTACCTGACGACAAGCTTATTTTTTTTCGAAAGGCATAAAAGCTAGAGGTTGATAATTGCTGTTGTTGGCAATAATCAAGGATGGTTAAACCGCTGGTTTGTTGATCTTCAATGATGCTTTGCCATTGCTCTTGGCTACGCGAAATTCTCATGTTTATCTCCTAAATTAAGTGAGGAGATAATGTATATGAGACCAAGCGCTAGAGGCAGGTGCCGTTAGCTATACGCTTACGATAGTTCAGGAATTACAGCGAGCCAAAGAAATGCTGGGGTTAAATGAGGCTCT
>CAJXRU010000206.1 GCA_913060565.1 uncultured Gammaproteobacteria bacterium
ACGAAGTTGCTGACGCTGCAATCGCAGAAGAATTATCAATCGAAGAACTACAAGCTAAATTCGAAGAAACTCGAATTGCACTTGTTGCAAAAATCGGTGAAAACATGAATATCCGTCGCGTAGAATACGTGAAAGGTGCTTCATTATCTTCTTACCGTCACGGTGAGCGCATTGGTGTTGTTGTTTCTGGCGAAGCTGACGAAGAAACACTTAAGCACGTTGCTATGCACGTTGCTGCTTCTCGTCCTGAGTTTGTTAACCCAGAAGACGTACCAAGCGAAGTTGTTGACCGCGAACGTAAATTGCAAATCGAAATTGCAATGAACGAAGGCAAACCAGCTGAAATCGCTGAGAAAATGGTTGAAGGTCGCATGAAGAAGTTTACTGGTGAGGTTTCTCTTACTGGTCAAGCATTCATCATGGAACCAAAGCAAACTGTTGGTCAAATTCTTAAAGCTAAAAACGCTTCAGTTTCAACATTCGTTCGCCTAGAAGTTGGTGAAGGTATCGAGAAGAAAGAAGAAGATTTCGCTGCAGAAGTTGAAGCTCAAATCGCTGCTGCTAAACAGTAATCGATTGAGATACAGCAACTGATTTGTTGCTGTCAAAAAGACCGTGGCCTTGCTGCGGTCTTTTTAAATGCTTAATTTATTAATAAGTTCTTCATTAGAGCTTAATCATAAATTAAGTGATATTTATCACTTTTTAAACGATGAATCAGGCAAAGGTATATAGAATGACTGCAAATCCAAAACCGACTTACCGTCGTATATTATTGAAATTAAGTGGTGAAGCACTTGTAGGTGAGCAAGGATTTGGGATTGACCCGAAGGTTCTTGACCGTATGGCTCAAGAAATTAAAGAGTTGGTTGAGCTAGGTGTGCAGGTTGGCATCGTGTTAGGTGGCGGCAATATCTTCCGCGGTGAAGGTTTAGCAAATGCTGGCATGAACCGTGTTGTTGGCGACCAAATGGGCATGCTTGCCACAGTAATGAATGGCCTTGCCATGCGTGACGCTTTGCACCGTGCCTATGTCAATGCACGCTTAATGTCTGCTGTTGATTTAAAAGGTGTATGTGATTCATATAACTGGGCAGAAGCGATTAGCATGCTCAAAGAAGGGCGTGTTGTTATCTTCTCTGCTGGTACTGGTAATCCATTCTTTACAACTGATTCAGCGGCGTGTTTACGCGGTATTGAAATTGAAGCAGATGTTGTACTTAAAGGGACTAAAGTTGATGGCGTATATTCAGAAGATCCTGTTAAAAATCCTGAAGCCGAAATGTATCGTGAACTTGATTACAGCACTGTTTTAGAAAAAGAGCTAAAAGTAATGGATTTAAGTGCGTTTACCTTGGCTCGTGATCACGATATGCCAATTCGTGTGTTTAACATGAACAAACCAGGCGCGCTTCGCAGTGTTATTATGGGCGAAGAAACTGGTACACTTATCCATAGCACTCAAAATAACAAAATTTAACGACTAGCAATTAGGAAATTAACGTGATTAACGAAATTAAAGATGATGCAGCAACACGTATGGGCAAAAGCGTAGAAGCGCTTAAAACTCAGATGCAAAAAGTACGCACTGGTCGTGCACACCCAAGCCTATTAGATTCTATTACTGTGCCATATTACGGCGCCGAAACGCCACTAAATCAAGTGGGTAATGTTGGTATTGGTGATGCGCGTACATTAACAATTACAGTCTTTGATAGCACAATGATTGCGGCTGTTGAAAAAGCAATTATGAGCTCAGATCTTGGTCTTAATCCAAACTCTGCCGGTGCATTAATTCGTATTCCATTACCACCATTAACGGAAGAACGTCGTAAAGACCTAATTAAAGTTGTTCGTGGTGAAGCGGAGAAAGGACGTGTTGCAGTACGTAACATTCGACGTGATGCTAATGGTGATATCAAATCATTAGAGAAAGAAAAAGAAGTCGGTGAAGATGAAGCACGTAAAGGCGAAGAGCAAATCCAAGAGCTAACAAATAAATACATCAAAGAAATGGATGCATTGTTAGCTGAAAAAGAGCAAGAACTGCTAGAAGTATAGACACTTGTTCATATGCCGTAAATGGCATGGTGATACGCTATTAATTAAACGCTGTGTTAGTTATACTACGCAGCGTTTGTGTTATTGTGGGCACAATATTTTATACCTTTCAGTTTTAGTGAGCTTATGGAGTGTTAATGAGCGACCAGTTTAAAACCCAATTGATGGCATCTGATAATTTGCCACGTCATATTGCTATTATTATGGATGGCAATGGACGTTGGGCACAGCGACAAGGCAAGCGTCGTGTAATGGGACATAAAGCTGGTGTCGATCGAGTGCGAGAAGCGGTTAAAATTAGCCGAGAGCTTAATATCGAATCGCTCACTTTGTTCGCATTTAGTAGTGAAAATTGGCAGCGACCTGCTGATGAAGTGTCATTGTTAATGGAATTATTTTTTACGGTGTTGTCACGAGAAGTGAGTAAATTACATCGTAATAATGTCAAGTTGAAAATTATTGGTGATATCAGCCGTTTTAGCGAAAAACTACAACAGAAAATAGCTAAAGCAGAAGATAAAACTAAAGATAATACAGGCTTAGTTTTGAATGTAGCAGCAAATTATGGCGGGCGTTGGGATATTACCCAAGCATGCCAAAAATTAACGGCTCAAGTCGTACGGGGTGAGATCTCCGTCAGTGACATTACAGAACAAGCGATTGAACAGCATATTTGTACGTCTGATTTACCCCCGCTTGATTTGATGATTAGAACGGGTGGAGATTGCCGTATTAGTAACTTTTTATTGTGGCAAGCAGCTTATAGCGAATTACATTTTTCTGACACCTGTCTCTTATACACATCTGACGCTGCCGACGAAGAGGATAGTGTAGATC
>CAJXRU010000207.1 GCA_913060565.1 uncultured Gammaproteobacteria bacterium
ACGAGATCATGCCTAGTCTCGTGGGCTCGGAGATGTGTATAAGAGACAGGATAAATAGCGGCCTTTTTAATGATTTTCGTTTAAAGGTTTGTGGTCACTTGCCCTGAATTGGAATCAAAGGAAATACTAAAACTTGAGTTATCAACAAATTCGTAAGTGCAACGATTGCTGCCATTATAAATAGCTCTGAACTCTTGTGAATTGTCAGCCTCAACACCTGCACCCTGAGTATTCATCACAGAATTCCACACATCAATACAGTCATTTCTACTATCTAATTTTAAACTGGTTCCGCGGCTATCTGCTGGATAACCTGACGTATTAACTGACAAATGGCGATGTTGAGGCTTGTCTGTCACTATAACAATTTGATTAGCGTCTTTTATGAAATCTTGAACTGCATTACCATTGCCATTCATTAGCCACTTGGTATGGACTTGGTTAACACCAGACTTAAACGCAGCCGCTACCCCTTGAATTTGCGCTTTCTGTGCATCTTCACTCACATCAACAAATTTGGGAGCCGCCACCACAGTCAATATACCAAGAATAATAATTACAATAATAAGCTCGATGAGCGTAAAGCCTTGCTGTTTCATTAATTAATAAACTCTCTAAGGTTCAACTAACATGCTAAATCCTAGCAATTAATCAGTTTTACGCATTTCATTAACACGGCCACCCGTTACCTTGTCCGCACGACCTTCAGCAACTGCTTTTTCTGCTCGTTTGAGCCGAGCTGCTTTAGGATCGGCAATTAACGGACGATACACTTCAATACGATCGCCGTCTTTACAAGTATCCGTCAGCTTAACAGTGCGATTAAAAATACCCACCTTAGGTTTAGTAAAATCAAAGTCTAAAAAGTAATTTGAAATCCCTGACTGCGCAACAATCTCGCTAACTGTCAAACTTGAGTCGACAGACAACTCTACAACCTTTTGTTTATGCGGCGTTGCAAACGCCACCAACACATTAATTTGTTCACTCATAAACTACTTTCGCTCGCTCACTAAACGCCGTTACCATATTGCCCGCAAGCTCTTTAAAAACCTTGCCAAAAGCAAACTCAGCTAATTTGTTGTCAAACTCAAACTCTAAATCCAAGTTTACTTTACACGCATTATCATCAAGGGCTAAAAACGACCAACCACCGGTTAATAATTTAAAAGGGCCATCAACTAACGCCATCTCAACACGTTCGTTTTCAGTCAGCGTATTACGCGTTGTAAATGTCTTTTTAATACCAGCCTTTGAGACATCAACACTAGCAACCATCACACTCTCTTCATCAGAAACAATACGAGAGCCGACACAACCGGGTAAAAATTGCGGATAAGCCGCAACATCATTGACTAAATCATACATTTGTTGCGCACTAAACATCACCAACGCGCTACGGTTTACTTGAGGCATAACTCTTCCTTTACAAAATCGGCGCTATCATACCATAAGGACGCACAAATACTCACGCCCAACCAATGATATCAGCCATCCTCACAAAGTCACTTGCTTGGCGCTAAGATACTGGTAAACTTAAGCCAATTTTTAGGGTTCGTGCATTTCTCCAATATTAATAAAATATCCATTTATTAAATCTTAGATATCCATCACCAGTGGAAATGCCCCCATCAGTATAGAGTTTACAAACATGGCAAAACAAAAAGGCAACAAAACCAGTCCTGGTAATATTGCTAAAAATAAAAGAGCGCATTTTGAATATGCAATTTCTGAAAAAACCGAAGCAGGACTAGAGCTGCAAGGGTGGGAAGTAAAATCAATGCGCGTTGGCAAAGTCAACATGACCGACGCCTACTGCATTGTTCAAAACGATGAACTATTGCTGCTTGGTTGTCACATCACACCGCTTAACACGGCATCAACTCACGTACATTGTGAGCCAGAACGCCCGCGTCGTTTGTTATTAAATCGCCGCGAAATCGACAAGCTCAAAGGCCTTGTTGAACGTCAAAGCTTTACTATTGTTGCCATCAGCCTTTACTGGAAAGGTCCATGGGCCAAAGTTGAAATCGGCCTAGGTAAAGGTAAGCAATCTCACGACAAACGTGAAGATGGTAAACAACGTGATTGGGAACGTGAAAAATCACGCGTCATGAAGGACTCATTACGCTAAAACACACAATTCAACACGCTAATTGATTGATATTCCATCAAGTAGCTAATTGACTGGTTGCTCAATGCCTTAGCAAGGCGTAGAATAGCTGCTATCGCTTTGGGGGCGATTTAGGATTCGACGAGACTCTTGAAACCCAAGGTGCATGCCGAGGGGCGGTTGGCCTCGTAAAAAGCCGCACTTAAATCTATTCGCAAACGACGAACAGTACTCTCTAGCCGCTTAGGCCGCTAGCTTTCCACCCACGTGTGCTTGTGCGCTGGGACTCGGAAAGTCACTCTACACAGGATCGCGTGGAAACTTCGTCTGTAGTTGAAGCGTTAAAACTAATCAGGCTCGCCAATATCAATCCTGTCTGTCGGAGTGGTTGCGGTTAATCTATAGACATGACTAAGCATGTAGTACCGAGGATGTAGGTTTTTCGGACGGGGGTTCAATTCCCCCCGCCTCCACCACATTCGGGTTTGTTACCGCAGACCTCAAAAAGCCCCGTAGACCAATGGTTTACGGGGCTTTTTTAATGGCTTGAATTAAGTTGCTTTGAAATGAATTTTATCTGTAGAAATGAATTAACGCCCATTTAAGGGGCTGAAAACAGTTTGCTAAAATGTGTAGCGAAGCGAAACCGAGCAAACTGTTAGCAGTCCCGCTTGAAATTCTTGTTAGGTGTTTAGTCACTAAAACTAAACAAATTACTCTTTTTTAT
>CAJXRU010000208.1 GCA_913060565.1 uncultured Gammaproteobacteria bacterium
GTCGGCAGCGTCAGATGTGTATAAGAGACAGCCTAATACTTTACCGCGAGGACAATGCATGCGGCGGTTGTCTAAAAACGGCTCTGGCTGGGTTTCAAACTGCCACGCGTACTTCTTGGTATTCATTGGAATTGATAAAGCCGTCGGCATTTGGATGAAAATGCTCTTGTCACTACCACCTGTTTCTAGCAGTAAGACGCGGTTACTTGGATCTTCTGACAAACGATTGGCTAATACACAGCCTGCTGAACCTGCGCCAACGATAATATAATCAAACTTCGGGTTACTCATATCAATTCTCAATAGCTTTAACTTGTTACTTTATTTGTGATTCAAATGCTGTGTGCTTAAAACGGACTTTCAAGCGGCGTCATGCCGACATAAACCGATTTTATTTGTGTGTAATGACGCAGAGTCTCAATGCCATTTTCACGACCAATACCAGACTGTTTATAGCCGCCAACAGGCATTTGAACTGGCGAGGCGCCGTAGTTATTAATCCAACAAATGCCTGCCTGCATTTGATGAATAACGCGATGAGCACGGGTGATATCTTGCGTGAAAACTCCTGCGGCTAATCCAAACTCAGTATCGTTCGCACGGCGGATCACTTCATCTTCATCATCAAAGGTTAAAATGGACATTACCGGGCCAAAGATTTCTTCGCGGCAAATAGTCATCTCATCAGTGACATCACTAAAAATAGTCGGCGCGACAAAATAACCGCCAGCGCTATTTGATGGTGACAACGCTTTACCGCCTTCTAGCAAGGTAGCGCCTTCGTCGATGCCTTTTTGGATGTAATCAAGCACCAACTGATGATGCTTCTTAGAGATAAGTGCGCCAAAGTTAGTATCAGGATGCATAGGGTCGCCAATAACAATATTGTTACGGGTACGCTCTAATAAACGCTCAACAAACGTATTAACAACAGAGCGATGAACAAATACGCGGGTACCATTGGTACAAATCTCACCTTGGGTGTAGAAATTACCTAGCATAGCGCCAGAAATTGCGTTGTCGATATCCGCATCTTCAAACACGATTAATGGTGATTTTCCGCCAAGCTCCATCGTGACATCTTTTAGTGTGGTAGCTGCTCCCGCCATCACTTTTTTACCAGTTCCCACTTCGCCAGTGAAGGATACTTTTTCGATGTCGCTGTGATGCGACAACCATGCGCCAACATCGCCAGCGCCTTGTACCACGTTAAACACACCATCTGGAATGCCTGCTTGAGTAAACACTTCAGCAAGCTTTAACGCGCCAAGTGGTGTTTCTTCCGATGGCTTAAAGATCATTGAATTACCACAAGCAAGCGCAGGCGCTGATTTCCAGCAGGCAATTTGCAGTGGGTAATTCCACGCGCCAATGCCAGCACAAACGCCTAATGCTTCACGACGAGAATAATAAAAGTCATCACCAACGCTTTGTTGGTTGCCTTCAATTGATGGGGCAAGTGATGCAAAAAACTCAATCGCGTCAGCGCCAGATTCAACATCAACCACGCTTGCTTCTTGCCATGGTTTGCCAGTATCAAGCACTTCAATTTTTGCCAACGCATCGTTTTGCTCACGAAGTAGAGCTACAGCCTTTAGTAACAAACGACTACGTTGAGTAGCATCCATTGCCGACCAAATCGCAAAACCCTGTTTAGCGCTGTCGATTACTTGTTGTTTAATAAAATCATCAGCGACTTCCATGTGATAAATCACTTGGCCAGTCGCAGGGTTAATAACGTCAAAGGTTTCGCCAGTATTATTAGCAAGATATTGACCGTTAACGTAATTTTGATGAGTTGGTAATGACAAAGGTATTCTCCGTATTGCTTATGCGCTGTACGCTAGCAAGTCTTTGATAAATTTTTTACACAGTGCTTGTGCTTGAGAAAACTCTTCTTCAGGGTGAGGGCTTAATGCGCTTCGAAGCCAGCAACCGTCTATCATCGCTGCGGTTTGCTTTGCTGCGATAACCGCCGATTCGCTGCTCAATATGTGCTGATAAGAATGAAGAAGATTGCTGTACAAGCGTCTGTTGTTGATATGTTGTAATCGCGCGAGACCTGGTTCGTGCATTGACTGCGCCCAAAAACTAAGCCAAGTTTTCGTTGCCGCCACCGAACGCTGGGTTTGACTAAAATTAGCGTCAATAATTGCGAATAATCGTTGCTCATGTGTTAGCACTTTATCTTGGGTGTGTTCTAACAGCGCGACCTTTAATTGAGATAACAAATGCTTCACTGTCGCGTCAACCAAGCCTTGTTTGCCACCAAAATAATGACTAATGATGCCTGAAGACAGTCCCGCTAGTCGGCTGATAGTAACTATGGTGGTGTTGTGTAGGCCGTATTGAGCAACTGATTCTAAAGTGGCATCTATTAATTGCTGTTCTCGCAATTCTTTCATTCCGACTTTAGGCACAATGAGCTCTCCAACATTTGGTCAATAACGACGGTGATTAACGTTCATCAATGTAAAAATAAGCTATATTTATTTTAATTGAACGTTCAATTAATAATAATTCTAATAGTTTGAATTGAAATTATCAATGGTAAATGACGTTAGTGTGAATGAAAGCACTGTAATTGTGGAGATTAACCAGAGAGCGTTGGTTGTCAGTGAAAGGAAGATAAGGGCATTAAGTGCAAATTAGTTAGTACCGTAAGTATTAATGATTCGAAGTGTTTAAAATAGGTAGATATTTGTTATTGGAAGCCTATTTTAATTCGGTATGTGAGACTATTTCTAAGTTGCAGGACTTCGCTGGTATTGCTTGATCTAAAATCTGTCTCTTATACACATCTGACGCTGCCGACGAAGAGGATAGTGTAGAT
>CAJXRU010000209.1 GCA_913060565.1 uncultured Gammaproteobacteria bacterium
AATAAAACCGGCGTCTGCGCCTCGTTGTTTCAGAGACAGAAATTGTAAAAGTTGAAACTCATGAATCAGGTTATAACGAGTAATTTTCTTACTATTCAAGCCTTCTTGAAATCCTGGATAGTAATAGCCTTTAACGGTCGCAATTTTCTTTCCAACCAAATCCTGAACGTTAGATACCTTAAAATATTCATTCCGCCTAAATGCCACTATATCGGTATACATCATAAAGGGAACGCTATATAAAGATTCAGATTGCCAATCTTTACGCCACGCAGGGTTGATACCCGGTTCTATATCTATATTTCCCGCTGAAAATGCTTTAATGCTGCGTTTAATTGGATAATAACGAAGAATAAACTTGTCGCCTGTGATTTTTTCTATCTCTTTCAAGATATCGACGTAGATCCCTGATTTTCGCTCTTGCTGAGTAAATATATAGGGCGGTAGCCCAGATTTAAGCAGCGCAACATTAAAAGTGTCGGCATGAGATTTTAATGAAAGGCAAATTGTCGATATCAAAAAACAACTCATGAGCCTCACTTGCATAGAAATGTCCTCTCATATCAGAATATTCAATACATATAACTTAACACATTGTCATTATTAACAAACTACCATTCGTTGAATGCTTATGTTCATTAATTACGGCATAACTTCTGTCTTCTCGATGGGGAACTTTATCGTGATATTAAAACAGCGTTCAGTGTGCTCTGAGGTATTAAATCGCCATTTTTTTACTGCTCGACGAGCCTCTTTATCAAACAGTCTTTTTGGAGTTGCATTTATCACTTTTACATCTTTATAAACGCCAAACTGATCGACGTAGGCTCTAAGTTGCACTACTCCATTACGTCTTCCATGGATAGGAAATCGAGGAGCAACGTATTTGACAAGCTCAAATGGTTCAGCGATACAAGACTCCACCAACGCATTTTCAGTTTCGTAATAGCTCACTAAGCTTGTTGCTACGACTAGCTCAAGTATCATGGTTACCCCTGCTGTTTAACCCAATCCAACAAACCATCACAACCTTGCTCGACTAAATCCAACACCTCATCAAAACCCTTGTCGTGAGAATAATAAGGATCAGGAACTTCGTGGTTTTCATTATCTTTAAAGGCGAAATTTAGTAAGTAATGTACTTTGTGGCGGCAGTTTGGAGGGCAGCGCATCATGACTTCTTCCCAATTATCGTCATCCATTAAGGCGATAATATCGAAATATTCGAAATCATAATCAGCGATTGGTCTTGAGGTGATGCCAGAAAAATCATATCCGCGCCCTTCACCAGCTTCGATAGAGCGTGGATCTGGATTGTTACCAGCGTGAAGACTTAATGTGCCTGCTGAATCAATATGTAAATCGATACCTTGTTCATCGACCTTTTTTCGCAATACGGCCTCAGCAGTTGGTGAGCGACAAATGTTACCCATGCATACCATTAATACTTTCATCATAGCTCCGTCAAAGTGGTTGATTAAACGCCGACTTATCATAGCCTTATCTAAGCTTGTTTAACAAGCCAGCGTTTAATCACTAATAACTACTACGTGATCACCCTATTTTTCAATCAGCTCAACCTCGCCGATATTGTTGTCAGAATCAACATCAATCAGTTTGTTGTAGGGATCAATACCCGCAAACAGCGGTTGTTTATCAACAATAAATTCTAATGTCGAAGCTCCAGTTTTTAGTGATTGTTTATTAAGTTGAATAACATCACTTCCACTAAAATCAGGGTGAGATGGATGACGTGTAAAGAGTCCAATATCAATAGGTAAGTCCAACGATGCCGCAGTAACATTACCAATTGCGTCTTCATAATGCTTAGAGGCTTCAATACTCAATGTAACCTTAAATCGACCATCATCCATTCTTTGGACAGCGCTTTGCTCAAACGACAGATCAAATAATGTAATCTTGGTAAATAAGTCATCGATTAGTGCGTCATGCTCTTTGCCTGCTTCATCTTTTAAATAACCAATAAAGTCAGTAGATAACGCATAGGGCTGAGATTTGAAGGCATGATTTTTAATAAAACGTTTTAACGCTGCGTTGATGACATCTTCACCTAGATAGTCCTTTAAGGCATACATCACTAGCGAGCCTTTGCGATAATGAATATAAGGTTGGTTTTCCACTTTGTAGAGCGGTAATTCTCCTTGCGACTCACTGCCGCGACCACGCAGATATCTATCTAATTCGGCTTTAAGAAACTGACGTAATTTATGCTTGCCGTATTTCTTCTCGACAACCATTAACGCGCTGTATTGCGCTAATGTTTCCACTACCATGGTACCGCCTTGTGCGTTCGCCGCCATCACTTGATGCGCCCACCACTGATGTGCTACTTCATGGGCTGTCACATAGTACGGAAGATCAAGTTGCTGCTGATCGCGTTGGTCGGTTACAAATCCCATGTTTTCTGAAAACGGAATGGTATTTGGATAGGCTCTAGCAAAGGTTTGATAACCTGGAAACTCCAATATACGAAGTTGTTTATACTGATAAGGCGAGAACGCTTTGCTGTAGTAGCTCAGGCTATCTTTGGCACTTTCAAGCATGCGCGCAACGTTAAAATCATGCGTTTTGTGGTAGTAGATATCAAGATCAATGCCATTGACTTCATCATGAGCAACCGCGTAATCAGCCGATAAGAAGCTATAAAAGTTCATAATGGGTTTATCCATTTTATAATAGAAATATTCCCGTTTCTTGTCCGTCCATTGCTTCGTTAAATAGCCAGGCGCGATGGCTTGTCTGTCTCTTATACACATCTCCGAGCCCA
>CAJXRU010000210.1 GCA_913060565.1 uncultured Gammaproteobacteria bacterium
CTATCCTCTTCGTCGGCAGCGTCAGATGTGTATAAGAGACAGCTCCATCAGATTTATCTAATAAAAGGTCGTCATAAAAAGTGGTTAAACTTATTGAAAACCAATAGTAAATTTCTATTTGAGCATAAAATGATTCTCTTAAAATCAGCGCTCTGAGAAATAGGGCAGGCATTGTAGCACGCAATTATTGGTTTCTTCTATGTTGCGTAAAGTAGAATGACAACTATTTTTATCTAATCTATACCTACTGCACATTTTGATTGAATAGAAGCCATGTGTGAATAATTCATATTACTAATACTTTAAACCTACCTCTACAAGTAGTCTGAGGGGGCAAATAGTGGTAAGTTATAAACATACTTAAAATAAGCTGCTTACACAGTGCAGGTATCGTATTGATACCACGTAATTTATAGGGAAAAGTTATCATGCAAAAGGTTGCTGGGATGCTGTTTGCGTTGTTGTTGCTTTGCGTGTCCAATGACACTCATGCAAACGTACAGTCAACTTCATATGAAATGATGCTAATCGGTAGCGAATTTGAGCTATGTCGAAGTAGTGCTACTCACTTTTGCCGTGCGAAAGATGTTCCTGCATTTCGTGTTGGTAACAATCGCAGCGCCAAACAATATAAATTAGCCATATCTCAAATTGAAAAAATGATGCATGTTTCGCAGTGGAATCCAAACAGACAAGCATTACGTTATGATTTACACCTACTTTTTAATGCTATCGCAAAACGTGCCGGTACCCGCATTCTTTCTCACGCTCAATTACTCAGTGTTTGGAAATCAATATCAATTAGACGAGACGGAAAGGCACTGAGTGGCCACTCGTTGTTTTTATCAATGAGCGAATCTGAATTAGCAATGATTTTAGATCATTTAGAATTTGCGCAATTAGATCATGCTGGGCGTCGTTATAAAGATGCTGTGATTATTGATAAAAGTGAACCATCAATGTCGATTACTTTAGCAAAACAAGTGATCGATATGGCAAAAAAAGGCGATGCCAAGCCTAAAGTGTTAGTGGCGACAGTTGGATATCGTGATAGCTATTTAGATGTTGATGCTTATGTGTCTCTTTTTAATCAGATGGGAGGAGAGGCCTCTTGGTTAGCCATTGATGCTTCACTAGCTCAGCTTATTGCAGACAAAAATAACTGTAATGATTTAACTAAGTATCGAGCAGACATTCTTAAAAGTTATGACAGAAACAGAATTTATAAAGATCTCGTTAAGATACAGCATCAATATTGTATGAATCCTTCGCTATTCAGTCGGCAAGTTGCATCAGCAGATGCCATTGTTATTGTCGGGGATGATCCTAAATTGCTTAATAAAGCCTTTATTGTCAATGGCAGAGAAAGTAAATTACTGACTCAAATTAGACAACAAATGAACGCTAAAAAACTGTTAGTTGTTGCGGCTGGGAAAATGGCCAGTGGCGTGGTGAGTAAAGGTAATCAAGGCGCGGTGATATTAGGCGGAAATAGTGAATACGCCATGCTAAATGGTACGTCAAGCCTAGCGCAAAAGCGCTTGGCTTGTGAAGACTATGGATCTTGTGAAACTGATTATAACAGTGTGATCTATCAGCAAGGAGGAATCGGGCTATTGGATTTTCCGTTAATTGATACGCAAGTTTCATCCCGTGGGAATATCGCCCGCCTAGCCCGTGTTGCTCATGATAGTAAATTAACGCAAAGCGTTGCCATTGATAAGGGCACAGCTATTTTATTAAACGAGAAAAATGGCGCGCTTAATTTTCAGGTTGTTGGTGAAAGTGGTGTAATTTATCTGTCATTTAAAGATGCTAAACCATCGTTGACTGACATTAATTATCACTATTTTACACCGGGTGACGATGTTAGCAGTTCACTCAATAATGTGAAGGTCGTTTATCCTGAATGGAAAACCGTTGCCAAAGATCCTCAGGCGCAACTCGCTTTTTATAATAATCTTTTTTATGGTGATAATTATAATCGTTTTTCAGAACAAGCCTGTGTAATTAACGATCAAACATGGCAGGGGCTTGCGGGTCGTAATAAGCAATTTTTGGTGAAGTTGTCCAAGACACCGAGTAGTCAGCTACAAATGGGTGGTGTAAAAATCAAGAATGATTATAAGTTTTATTGTTCAATAAGTGCTTTATCATTGTCGGTAACTCGCAACTAATTAGCAAGATAGTAGCTTGCATCATAGTTTTTAAACGGACTAGATGGTATTGTGTCGCTGAAATTTGTTAGATAAATGGTTTGTATTATGTCAGTAAATAGTCATTTGGAATTAGATCAAGTCTTAGAACTTGATATTTTAGAACAGTATACCCAAGCAATTGGCGGCCAAGCGTTAATGGGGAGTGTTGATTTATTTGCTCAGCAATTTCCGCAATACCTTGCGGAGCTAACGTCTGCATTTGATGAAAAAGATTATAAACTGACAGCAGAGCATGGGCATAAAATGAAAGGTGCTGCTGGCGCAATTGGTTTAGCTCGTTTAAGCCAGTGGGCTCAAATGCTACAAAATAGAGATAATGAGCAGTGGCTAGAAGAAGCGCCACAAGTTATTGATTATTTATCGACTCAATATACGGGTGATATTGAGAAGTTAAGAGCTTATCTTAGTAGTTGCTAAAGATGTTTTACCCTAGATAACAAAAAAGCCGCTAGCAATATTAATTGCTAGCGGCTTTTTAATGTTTGATGGGGCTATTCTGTTTCGTGTTCTGAGCAGAAACGGTAACCTTCACCGTGAATA
>CAJXRU010000211.1 GCA_913060565.1 uncultured Gammaproteobacteria bacterium
CTATCCTCTTCGTCGGCAGCGTCAGATGTGTATAAGAGACAGGTGGTTTGGTATCCAAAGCATTATTGTTAACAGAATCGTCAGCAACTGCTGTTAGAAAGAATGTCTCGCCCGCCATGGCAGGGTTTCTATCGACACTCACTTTGAGGGTAGTGGTAGCAAATGTTTGACTTGCAAAAAAGCTAAATGCAAGCGTGATGACTAACAATTTCATTACATGCTTTAATGTCGCTATTTGCGGCGGGATTAAATGATTCACTTGTTCGTTTACCACTTCTTACGTTCCTTTGTTGTCACTCGTTGATATTGACGTTTTCGTGCCTCGACAGCCATTTTATTCTTTAACAATAAAGAGGGATCATCTGGGATCTTTTTGACTAATTGGTTGAGACGTTGAAGCTGTTCAGGTGTTAAGTTTTCCTCATTAAAAAGCTGCTGCTTTTGCTGGGCTGCTTGCTTTTCTTTCGCTTGCTGCGCTTTTTCTTCGTCAGTTAGTTCTTTTGCTTCTTCTGATTCCTGTGCTTGTTGTTCATCAGACGACTGAGATGATTGTTGCTCGTTCTGTTTACTTTGATCATCTGACTCTTCAGGTTGTCCTTGTTGTGACTGGTTATCACCCGATTGTTGATCTTTGTCCTGACTTTGGCCGTCTTGACCTTCTTGTTGATCTTGATTGTCGGAATTTTGTTGCGATGAGTCTTGGTCTTCGCCGTCATCTTGCTGGCCGTCTTGAGATTGCTGTTGCTTAAGCATTCCTTTTATCGCTTCAAGGTTCTCTTTGGCATTGGGGAAACCCGGTTCTTTTTCTATAAGTGACTCTAATCTTTCAATGGCTTCTTTATAGTTTTCCATCTTGGCAAGGGCATTAGCTTGGTTAAATAGCCCCTTAGAGGTTGGATCATTCTCGAACGTATGAAGCGCTTGTTCATAGTTACCTTGTTTATAATGAGATGCGCCGCGCCATTGTGGATCATTAAAATCGGCGAGCGCTTTTTCATAGTTCTGTTGTTGATACGCGTCAAAACCACGTTGATTATCGCTCTTCCAAAGTGTGTCCCACCAGTTTTCAGTGGACTCTTTTTGATTGATATTTTTTGCTATCTCTGTGTTCTTCGCTAATGCGGGCTTTTGTTGGCTAAGCGCTGTCGCGGCAAGTACAGGTTGCGGTAGATAACTCATCGCAAGTGATAACCCAATAAGGCTAGCAAGTGCACCACGGCGAAAGGCAACGAGTGCAAATGGTAGGATAAGTAACACTAAATATGGCCCTATTTCGTGCCACTGATCGCCAAATTGCGTATCTTGAGTTTGCTCGTCAATATCCTCGGCGTTCACTGAACCGGTAATAAAATCGATATCTGACAAATCATTGGTCAAATTGCTGTAACGACCAGATAACGTGTTACTGAGATTTCTGAGTATATTGGGTTGTAGCTTGGGTATGACGATGTTGCCATTATCGTCCTTAAGTAACTGGCCGTTTGGCAGTTTTATTGGAGCGCCTTTTGTCGTGCCAACACCTAATATATTTAATGAAAACTGCGTATTTTTCAAAAGCTGGGTAATTTCCCGTGCATCACCTGGCTCAAGTCCATCAGTAATCAGATAGATTTTTCCTTGGCTATATTGTGTTTGGGTTAATAACGCCAAAGCACGCTCGACAGCAATTGCGGGATTTGAACCGTACACTGGCATTATTTGAGGATTGAGTGCAGGCAATAAATTATTAAGGTTTGCAACATCTTGCGTCATAGGACTAATGACAAACGCATCACCGGCATAGGCAACTAAGCCCGTTTCACCTTCACTTAGGCGAGAAATTAAGTCTTTAATCTTAAATTTAGCACGGGTTAAACGATCGGGCGTTAAATCTGTTGAATACATCGATAATGACATATCCGCGATAATAACTTGTGCTTGCTTTACTTTAAACAGTGGTTGTTCAATACGTTGCCACGTTGGGCCGGCAAGTGCGAGCGTTGCGAGTATGGCACATAAAGTAGCGACAAGCCCAGATTGATGTCGTATTGCACCGTCACCCTCATCAATGAGTAAGCTGGCTAAATGTTTGGGTAATACTTGATGCCACTGGCCTTGTTTCCGTTTCGCCCGAAGCGTGAAATAGACCAGTAATAACAAGGGCACGATAGCGAACAACCAAGCAGGTCGTAGGAAATGAAAATCGATTAACCACTGGCTCATGCTCTGCGCTCCTGAATGAGAGTTTGTAGCATCATTAAAACAATCAATATCATCGCGAAGGCAAGTGGCCAGAAAAATAAGGCTATTTGTGGACGCATGGTTTCTTCGTTGGCTTCAATTTTTTCAAGTGCATCGAGCTGTTGGTATATTTCTTCTAGCTCGTCACTATCGGTCGCCTTAAAGAATTTACCGTTGGTTGCTAGCGCAATATTCGTTAAAGACGTTTCATCGACTCCTGAGCTACGATTGAAGAAACCAAATTGTCGATTGTTGTCACTACCAACGCCTATGGTGTAAATAGTAATATCTTTAGCGATGGCAAGCTCTAGCGCTTGCTCAGGTGCTGTCTCTTATACACATCTGACGCTGCCGACGAAGAGGATAGTGTAGATC
>CAJXRU010000212.1 GCA_913060565.1 uncultured Gammaproteobacteria bacterium
ATAAGAGACAGTTCCATAAGTTGTCGTACTTTTTGCAAAAGAACTGCAACAAGCTACGCCAACTTACTCCACACATTATGTTGGCGTTGAGGCTGTAGAATTTCTCCCAAAAGGCAGGTTTTTACCTTCCTTTTCTGTTATTGCTACCTGATTGTTTTTTAACCTTGTTTCGCGTTCTTGTCTGTGATCTAATAGATATTATCCCCCACAACAAAAACGCTATGGCGAACTACAAACCCGATTTATCCTGCCAAAGTAAGTTTATTCCAATCGATTTTTCACAACAGATCGTGCCTGGTACTTTTGAATATGCGCTTGCGCATATCGTCGATAATCATCTTGATTTGTCCGGTTTTGATCATTGGTTTCAAAATGATAAAGGTGGCGCAGCCGCCTATCCTCCAGCGGTGATGTTGAAGATTATTCTGTTTGCTTATTCTCGTGGTTATATATCAAGTCGCCGGATTGCCAATGCTTGTGCAACCAACATCACTTTTATGAGCTTATCGGGTGATGTGCAGCCACATTACACCTCCATTGCATCGTTCGTTGCCCGGATGAAAGATCAGATAGAGCCCTTGTTCACACAAGTGTTGATGATTTGTGATGAAGAGGGGTTAATTGGTCGCCAGATGTTTTCAATCGATGGCTGTAAGGTTAAGTCGAATGCCAGTAAAGAATGGAGTGGCACGTTTGAAGAATTACAACGTAAGGAAGCCAAATTACGTCGGGCCAGCCAGCGGATCTTAGCGAGGCATCAAGCCCAAGACGGCCTTAATGAAGTTGAAGTTAAACACGACCTCAAACAAAAAGCTAAGCTCGATAATAGTGCGGAAAAAATATCTAAGTTCCTGGCTGGAAATAAAGAAAAAGTAGGAAACAGAGGCAAACCGGTTAAAAGTAATATTACCGATCCAGACAGTGCCAAAATGACCACCAGCAAAGGCACAATTCAAGGATACAATGGCATTGCGATTAATGACGATAAACATCAAATCATACTTCAAGCACAGGCGTGGGGTTCGGTTGGTGAGCAACAGACATTAAAACCAGCGGTTGAACAACTTAATCATCAACTCGAAAAGCTCGGCACGCCTGATGCGTTTATCAACGCTAAATTTACCGCAGACAGTGGTTTTCATAGTGAAGTTAATCTTCAGTTTATGGCAACAACCGGACTTGATAGTTACATTGCCGACACCGGATTTAGAAGTCGAAATCCGTTATTCCAGGTAAGTGAAACTTATCAAACAGAAAAAGAAAAACGACGATTGAAACGCAGTAAAGGTAAACCGAAACTATTTAGCTCAGATGATTTTTATTTTGATAAAACAGCGATGACGTGTCGTTGCCCTGCGGGCAAGAAGATGTGGTTACAAAGTAAAGACATTGAATATAATGGCAAAGCTTATGCGCGTTTCACCGGTTATTTAAAGGACTGTAAAGTGTGCCCGTTAAGAGGCCAATGCATGAAGAATCCGCCAAAAGCAACCGGGCGACAAGCGCAGTTTGTCATTGATGCGTTAACGAATTTCATCAGCTACACCGATAAAATGAAAGTTAAAATAGACAGTCGCGCAGGACGAAGACAATACAGTAAAAGGTTGGGTACTATCGAGCCGGTATTCGGCAATATTACGGTCAATAAAGGCATGAATAAATTCACGCTGCGTGGCCAGGAAAAAGTGAATGCCCAATGGCAATTATATTGCCTCGTTCATAATATAGAAAAACTTAGGAATACCCTGCTTTAAGGGGAACTCGTCCAAAACCCTCATCAATATCTCCCTGAAAAGCGCCTAAAGCATCCTATAGCCCTTAAAAATCGCGATCAAATGAATTCTTAATAAAAGCAAAGTATTCATTTGAATCACTGATCAAAGTCAGTTAGTGTTTCTAGCATTAAGCAAAACAATGAAAAACGAGTAATTCTACAGGCTCGTTATGTAATTAGCAATACTAACTTAGAACTTACTAAAAGTACTTACCATATTCAATCCGCTCTATCATACAGCCAACGGAGTTTTCAAATATATTAATTTGTAAGGGCTTATTAGTCGTTCTTGCTGTTAACAAAGTTGAATATATTTCTTTGCTGTTTTTATCATCAGTATTAAGTGTGACATATGCTCCACCATTACCACAAGTTAATTTTGACTCATCTCCGGAAGTCGCCACCAAAATTACACTTTTAGAAGTAATATAAAGGTTCTCTACTAGAACATTAAGGCAAGCTCTACCTGAACATTTTGCAAAAACAGATGCAGAAGAAGATAAGACTAAACCTGTCTCTTATACACATCTCCGAGCCCACGAGACTA
>CAJXRU010000213.1 GCA_913060565.1 uncultured Gammaproteobacteria bacterium
CATGAGTCACTTTAATTAGTGATCACGATAACAAAAGCGATTTTAATAAAATGAATTGCTAAAAATTAAATTGTGTACAATTTAATTTTTGATATGATGCTTTTATCAAGACGATGTCACCACTTTGGTGGCATCACTAATAAATAAAGATACGAGGCAATAATAATGAGCAATTCAGTTTATGACTTTTCAGTTAACACTATCGCTGGTGAGCAAGTTTCATTAGCTGACTATTCACAGCAAGTGGTATTAGTTGTTAATACTGCAAGTCAATGTGGTTTTACTAAGCAATATGCTGGGCTTGAAAGCCTTTATCAAGCCAATAAAGAGCAAGGTTTTAGCGTATTAGGCTTTCCTTGTAATCAATTTGGCGAGCAAGAGAAGGGGGATAGCGATGAGATCTCACAATTTTGTGAATTGAACTTCGGCGTGACTTTTCCATTGTTCGAAAAAATTGATGTGAACGGTGAGAATGCAGCGCCGTTGTTTAATTACCTCACAACAAACGCTCGCGGTATCTTAGGCTCAAAGCGAATTAAGTGGAACTTCACTAAATTCCTAGTCGGAAAAGATGGCAAGGTTGTGAAGCGTTACGCACCTACAACCAAACCTGAAGCGATTGAAAGCGACATCCAAAAATTATTGTCAGCGTAGTTACCGATGAGTAACTATCAAGAATTAGCACTAGAGAATCAACTGTGTTTTGCACTTTATAATGCTAGTCGCGCAATGACTAAAGTCTATCAACCTCACCTTAAGAAGTTGGGACTCACTTACCCGCAATATATTGTTATGTTGACGTTGTGGCAGCATGAGAACAGCAGTGTAAAAGAATTAGGTCAGCGACTTAATCTTGATTCTGGAACTCTAACGCCACTGTTAAAGCGCCTTGAAACCGCGCAGCTTGTCAGTCGTACTCGAAGCAAAGATGATGAACGCGTTGTGATGATCAGCCTAACAAAACAAGGGCAGTTATTAGAACAAGATGCGTTAGTCATGAGAAAAGAAATGCTGTGTAATAGCACTGCTGACATGGAACAAATGTTGGCATTAAAGGAGCAGTTACAACAGCTGACAAATCAGTTAACACAATAGAATCTGTTTTCGTGAGGTGAAGTAATCCTTACGAAGATATTTGCGCTTCCCATTCCATTGCCCATTCTCGTAATGGGTTAAGTTTTTCCATTAAAGACTTCCCCAAGGCTGTTAATTGGTAACCATCTGGTGTCGAATTTAATAATTTTGCATCACTTAATTGCTTTAAACGTGTGTTAAGTACCGACGGAGACATGTCGTTACAACGTTGCTGCAGGTTACGAAAGTTCAACGCTTGCTGATTTAGCTCCCATAATATTCTCATATTCCATTTACGGCCAAGTAGATCAAAGGCTGCCATGATAGGAATACCTGAATCTGAGCCTCGAACAGGTTGATTGGGTAATGGTGTCGTCATTTTTATCTTGCGCTTCTAAAAACGTAGCGTTAACATTTGTAATGTTGCTACTAAATAAGTAGCGGTAATATTAACGAAATTATTTTAAAAAAGCGAGGGCATATGTTTTTAGTTGATATGACATTTACAGATATAACCAAGGCAACACCAGAATTAACACTGCAACACAGAGATTATTTGGCGGCTGAATATGCAAATGGTAATTTGATGTTTGGTGGACGAAAAGAACCTAGAACTGGCGGAATTCTACTTTCAAAACACAGCAGTGAACAAGCTTTACGAGAGGTACTAAATGATGACCCTTTTGTAAAGAATGGTGTCGTTGAATGTGTGATTACATCGTTCGAACCTGTAATGGCCGCTGAGCAATATCAGCATTTACTGCCTTAATAAATAGGGGATAACTACGTTTTGTAGTTATCCCGCTGTCGTTTTATTTTTTTACAAAGATTACTGTTGATAGTGCTGGCACAATAAGTTGTCCGTCCTTTGCTGTAACTTGCTTTAGCACTTTATCGGCACCAACACTTTGCACTGGATGAAGTTTGTAGTCATTAGCGTTTTTAAATGGTAATGATTGTTTCGTTTCATTGGCATTAAAGACGACAACGGCTGATTGCTGCGTCGTGTCAGTGGCTGCTGTTAGTTGCATTGCAATAATGCCCGGTTGTTGTTTTTTTCCGGTATTTAAAAAGCTCACTTGGTTAATGATCTCATTCGCGCTTTGCAGTCTAAATATCGGGTTAGTCATGCGAATTTTTACAAATTCTTTAAACACGGCATCGGCAAAGACAATATCTTTG
>CAJXRU010000214.1 GCA_913060565.1 uncultured Gammaproteobacteria bacterium
AACCAGTGACCCTCGCCTTGTAAGGGCGATGCTCTCCCAACTGAGCTAATCGTCCTCAGGGGATATCCTAGTTTTAATTCTTGGAGTAAGAATGGTGGACGATACTGGGCTCGAACCAGTGACCCTCGCCTTGTAAGGGCGATGCTCTCCCAACTGAGCTAATCGTCCGGGTCTTCCAAACAAACTTTTCATAAATACATTTTATGTCTCGTCGTTTCGGGAGCGTATTATAGAGAGACTCGATTTAGAGTCAACGCTTTTTTTGATAAATACTATTAAGCGGTGACTTTTACAGCAAGTTGAACAAATTAATTCCATTTTGGCATAATTTCAATCGAATATTTCACAATCATGAATAAACTTGATTGTAGTTATGGCGTAAATTGCTAAAATGCAGCGCATAGTTAAACCTTCATAGGTATTTGTAGGTTTAATACATTTTTTGTTCTGTATATCTATTGATGAGTTATCAATAGAGTTTATCCAAAGGTTATTATTGATTATGACAATCAAAACACGTTTTGCTCCTAGCCCTACTGGCTATCTTCACGTTGGTGGTGCTCGTACTGCTTTATATTCATGGCTTGTAGCGCAAAAGATGGGCGGTGAGTTTGTCTTACGTATTGAAGATACTGATATCGAACGTTCTACTCAAGAAGCTATCGATGCCATTATGGAAGGAATGGAATGGTTAGGTTTAAAATGGAATGAAGGTCCATATTACCAAACTAAACGTTTTGATCGTTACAAAGAATTAATCGCACAACTAATAGAAGAAGATAAAGCGTATCGTTGTTATTGTTCAGCTGAGCGATTAGATAAATTACGCGAAGAGAAAATGGCAGCAGGTGAGAAACCTCGTTATGACGGTTGTTGTCGTAACCTTGCTGAGCAACCAACGGATGTTGATCATGTTATTCGTTTTAAAAACCCGTTAGAGGGTGAAGTATCTTTTGATGATCATGTTCGTGACAACATTACTATCGCAAATAGTGAACTTGATGATCTAATCATTCAGCGTACTGATGGCAGCCCAACTTATAATTTCTGTGTTGTTGTTGATGATTGGGATATGGGAATTACTCATGTAGTTCGTGGTGAAGACCATATCAATAATACGCCGCGCCAGATTAATATCTTAAAAGCACTAGGCGCACCTATTCCTGAATATGCGCATGTATCGATGATTTTAGGTGACGATGGTAAGAAATTGTCAAAACGTCATGGCGCTGTTGGTGTTATGCAATATCGCGATGATGGTTTTTTACCAGAAGCACTACTTAACTATTTAGTGCGTTTAGGTTGGTCACACGGTGAGCAGGAAGTGTTTAGTGTTGATGAAATGAAAGAATTGTTTTCATTAGATGCTATTAATAAAGCAGCGTCAGGTTTTAATACTGACAAGTTATTGTGGTTAAACAACCATTATATTAAAACAGCAGCGCCTTCACATGTTGCTAAATACCTTTCTTGGCACATGGATGAGCAAAAAATTGATACAACCAATGGCCCAGCGTTAGAAGAAATCGTTACAGCATTGGGTGAGCGCGTTAACACATTAAAAGAGTTAGCTGCGCAATCTCGTTATTGCTTTGAAGACTTTGAAGAGTTTGACGCTGGCGCGGCGAAAAAACATTTACGTGGCGTAGCAATGGAACCATTGCAGTTAGTTGGTGAAAAACTTAGTGCACTAGAAGACTGGTCATTAGAAAATCTTCATAATGCTATTGATGCAACAGCAAGTGAGCTTGAAGTTGGCATGGGTAAAGTTGGTATGCCATTGCGTGTTGCTGTCACTGGGGCAGGGCAGTCGCCATCGCTTGATGTAACATTGCAGTTAGTAGGTAAAGAGCGCAGTCTTGCCCGTATTGCTAAAGCTGTTGAGTTTTGTAAGGCTCGCTTACAAGCTTAATTTACTTATTGATTAGTAAATGATAAAAAGCATACCTAGGTATGCTTTTTTTATGCCTTAAAGTTGCGCTTTGTAGGTGCTTTACGTTTAAAGATTCAACGAACTGCGCATTTTTTTATCGAGTAGCATTTATTTGATAAAAATGAGTTGACTCTTTCACGAGAGGTGCATAGAATGCGCTCCGTTGTCAGGGATGAGTCATCCTCCTGAACAACATAGTTAGTAGAGGGGCTATAGCTCAGCTGGGAGAGCGCTTCGCTGGCAGCGAAGAGGTCTGCGGTT
>CAJXRU010000215.1 GCA_913060565.1 uncultured Gammaproteobacteria bacterium
AGGCTTTGGTTGCAGCCAAAGCTTGGGCCTCACTTTACCTAAACTGGTTTTAAAAAAGAACATGGATGTGGGTGTTATTATCCATACAAGCTGTTCAAGAGGGACAAAAAACAGCTTGCTGTTTCGTTCCTCAACATTATAGCAAACTATTTTTCGCCCCTTAACAGGGCGTTATATTTAGCAAGGAGGTCAGGTGGAATATTTAGCTATCGCATTACTTAGTTTAGGTTATCAAGTTTCATTTGAGTATGCGCGCCTAGCAAAAGTAATGCCTTATAATTTAGCGCCCTTAACTAAGAATGCGGCTGTTAGCATCTTATCTATGATCGGTGGTTGGGTTTGTTTTGGTTTCTCCGTTTATTCTGCTGTTCAATTATGGGGGTGGCTCCTTGGGCTCGGTCTAGCTTTATTTGCATTTCCTTTGGCTTGGAACGTTTTATTTAGAATAACAAAAGGTGGAGACACTTTGGCTTTTTGGGTTATTTTAGCTTGGTGTTTATCACCTGTTGGAGCCTATTTACTTGTGGCAATGTAAATATAACAAGTCACTCAAAAGGACAAATAACAGTTGGTTTTTGCTCCTTCGTCGCTTATTTTAACCAACTATTATTTGCCTCTTAGTGAGGCGTTATGTATTTCGAGGGTTCTGTGAAAAAATATCTAGTGTCGCTTTTAATCGTTAGTTCTTTGGTAAGTGCAACGGAAACCAAAATTATGAATCCAAATGATATTGAAATAGGTCCAATTCTCCATCAAAGGTTAACCGATGACTTATTAAATCGAATAAAATCAATTACTGATATTTTAGAGGTAGTTGATGGTGTCAGTTATGAACAATCTGTCGATTTATATAAAAGAGATTTAGATCCTGAAGCTAATTTGGTTATCTATGAAGAAATGGCTCGCGTATATAAAGAGTTTTGTGATTCTAGGTGTATGTCACAAAGTGAACGCATGGATGTTTACAGGTTAGTCCTAATACGCTCGATGTTTGAAGAAGATGATGTACTTAAAAATATAGATTTAAATGTTCTAAATCAACAAGAAGCGCTTAGCATAATTAAAAGCTATAAACTAAAAGCAGAGTCTATAGTTGTGTACGGAGATTAAATACATAACAAGTGACTATGGTGTCAATTCCTAATTATTAATTCATTTTTGGATCCCAATAGACACCATCTCTGACCATAGAATTTAATATCACGACCATCTTTCTAACACAGGCAATGATGGCTACTTTCTTTGGTTTTCCTGCGGCTACAAGCCGTTGGTATGTTGCCTTGAAAACAGAGTTACATTGCATCGCTGACATCATTGACATGAACATTGCCGTGCGTATTTGGTGTCGTCCACCGCGTATCATTCGTTTGCCTTTGAATGCACCACTTTCTCGATTAACGGGCGCTACACCCACTAATGCTGCGGCTTCTTTATTGGTGATATAACCAAGCTCTGGCATGTTACTTAAAAGGCTAAACGCGACGACATTTCCCACACCAGGCACGCTTTGAATGATGTCATTCTTAATTCGATATTCGTCACATTGCTCAATCAGTTTTGCCATTTTATTGTCTATTTTAGTGAGCTGATTATTAATGACAGTAAGCATGGGAGTAATCGTACTTTCTAGCGCTTTGGGCATCATTTGAAGGCGATTTTTCTCCATGGTTCGCATCACCATTAACTGACATCGTCTGGATAATAAGTCACTCATTTTTCTAAGCGTATCAGGCTTAAGGGTAGACAGTTCGGGCTTTATGGCTTCACTGTAGTAAGCAATCAACTTAGCATCGAGCTTGTCTGTTTTAGCTAGTTGGCCAATAGAGCCTGCAAACTTTTTGATGCGAACGGGGTTAGCGACTACAAAAGGTAATTTTGCCTCGGCACAGGCAACAATGAATGCTTGCTCTAAGCGCCCAGTTGCTTCGATAACGATACGTGTTGGTTTATGTTTTTTTATCTCATTTATGGCTTTTTTGATACCTTTGTCATTGTTGGTGACGGTGAAGTAAATATCTAATGGGCGAATGTAAATATCAAGTTGTGTTTTACCGGTATCGACACCGACGTTAATTTCATTTTGATTAATTTGTGTATTCATAATAAGCTGACTCTGCCTTGCTATTCGGGCTCGAGGCCCAGTTGACTATCCGAGTTTATTGCTTGGAGTTTTATACG